>JANWKM010000066.1 GCA_025451395.1 Ilumatobacteraceae bacterium | reverse complement strand
TCTACTTCCGAGCCGCCCTTGTGGCGGTTCCAGCAACAGAATAGCCGCCCCGACGGCGTGGTCGAGTCACAGGCGTTGGGGTCTAGCGAAGAGGGCTCAGCGAGATCAGATCAAGCGTGTAGGACTCCTTATACGTCACCCCACCGATCGGGCTTTCGGTCAAGGTCTCCTTGGTCAGCGAGGCGGCGATCAGCAGCCCGTGGTCGTCGAGGTACCAGTCGAGGGTGGCGTGCTCCGGGAACTCGTCCTCATCGGTCACGGTCATGCGCACGTGCTGCACCTCTATCTCCCTGCCGTCGACGGTGCGGACACCACGCTCGAGGACCTGCCAGACCGGCAGATACGGCTCACCACCGAATTCGCACTGCAACGGAACTGGCTCGCCGTTCGTCGGCGCATCGCCAATAGTCGAGGGAATGGTACTCGAGGGGACCAGGACGACTGTGCGATCGCACTCGAACAACTCGAGGGTCTCCTGACCGAAGAACAGGTGGTACCCCTCGCCGTTCGGCTGCAGCTCGATGCCCGCATCGGTGACGCACAGATTCCACTCATCGTGTCGTTCGAGGAGCGGATCCCATCGCATCTCGACCCCACAACCGGCGGCCACGAACGTGATCGTCGTTTCGTCGGGATAGATGTGTTCCGTTCCGCCGAGTGCATCGACACTTTCGCGGCCGACAGTCGTATAGCGGTAGACCCCGGTCATCGGCAACGTCTGTACTTCGGCCGCAATCGTTGTGGTCGTTGCGGCGATCGTCGATGCGCGATAGCGCTCTAACGCCTCGTCGGTCGTCAGTGGAGTTGCCTTGTCGTTGAAGAATACGAAGCGCACGAACAGAAGGGCGCCCGCAATCACGATCGCGCCGCTGACAAACCACCACCAAAACAGTCGCCGTCGGCGACGTGGCTCGCTCGTCACGCGGCGCACACTATCGGACTGCGATCGCGAGGGAATTGGGCTTTACTGAAGGCATGCCGATCCTGCCCATTTCCACGGAGCGCCTGCTGTTGCGCGGCGAAACGGCGGCACGGATTGTGATCGAACATGAAGGCGCAGACATCGGTGAGGTCGAAGTTCGCCGCGAGAAGGGGGCGACTCAAGCTGAGATCAACTTCTCGATCGTCCCGTCGGCCCAGCGTCGGAAGTTTGCTGGCGAAGCCGTCGGCGCAACGGTCGATGCATTATTCGCCAACACCGGCGTCAACCGCGTTGCTGCGATGGTCGACGACAAAAACACGCCAGCGATGGCTGTCATTGAGCCACTGGGATTTCGATTTGAGGGCATCATCCGCCAAGCCGCGCGCGTCGATGATCATTGGGTCGACCGTGCGCAGTTCGCGGTCGTGAGAGAAGATCGCGCGGCGTGGCTGTCGCGGTCGCGCACGCCGCCCGAGCGCATCGAGTTCGTCGAACTGGTCCACGAGACGGTGCGCGCTTACGCCAACCTCACCACTCACCGCTTCCAAGAAGAGTTCGTTGCACCGATGGCCGCCAGCTTCCGCCACGCACTACTCCCCGAAGCAGTGAACGGTACGCGTGCTGTGCCGTGGTTCCGTGGCATCGAAGCCGACGGCGTTCCAGTCGGGTTCCTCATGATTGCAACTGCGACCGACGCGTTTCCGTACCCTTACGTGTGGCGACTACTCATCGACCGATTGCATCAGCGACGCGGTATCGGCAAGCGAGTGATGGCGACGGTGATCAACGACATGCGCGCGCAGGGCCACAGCCGGCTGGACCTCAGTTGGGGCGAAGGGCCCGGGAGTCCGGCGGCGTTTTACCGCAGCCTCGGCTTCGTGCCGACAGGCAACATGATCGACGACGAGATCGAAGCTGTACTCAACCTCTGATTATCTTGGAGAGTCATGCCGCGAATACTGGACTTCAACGGACGCGATGCCGACCGCACGGTGACAGTTGAATCGATCGTTGCGCTCAAGAACTCGACGACTCAGTTCGCGCAGGTCACCGCAGCTACCGCCGACGAGTCGGCTGCGGCGGAAGCAGCCGGCATCGAGATGGTCGTGTGCATGGCTGGCGCGGTACCGGCCGTTCGCCAGGGATCGTCTCGCGTGTTCGTGACCGCAGCGATCGACTTCGGTGGCGCGGTCACACTCGACGAGTTGCTGGGCACTGCGTTCGATGCGCTGACCAACGGAGCGGATGCTGTCATCACCGCCCGTCGACTCGATGCTGTGCATCGACTGGCGCAGGAAGATATCCCGGTAATGGGCCACCTTGGGTTCGTGCCGAAGAAGTCGACCCTGTACGGCGGCGTTCGCGCAGTCGGCAGGACAGCTGACGAGGCGACCGCGCTGTGGAAAAAGTTTCAACAACTCGAAGACGCTGGCGCCTTTGCGGTCGAGTGCGAGGTGATTCCGGCGAAGGTGATGGCCGAGATCAACCAGCGCACCGGCATGGCAACAATATCGCTCGGTTCCGGACCACACGCCAACGTGATGTTCCTGTTCAGCTCCGACATCTGCGGCGAAAGCGATCGCAAGCCGCGTCACGCACGCGCCTATGGCGACCTGAAAGGGTTGTACGCACAGGTCAAAGCGGAACGGGTCCGTGCCTTGACCGCGTTCCGCGCCGACATCGCGACCGGAGCATTCCCGAACGAGTCAGAACTAGGTCAGATCGATCCCGACGAACTCAAGCAGTTCATCGCCTCACTCGACCCCGACTGAGCGGATCAGGCAGTCTCCGCCGGTTGATTCTTCATCGCGGGCGGCTGGCCGAAGAAGGCCGTGAACTTGGCGGCGGAACTCGTCTCCTCGAGCAACTTGTCGACGAAGGCTTGCGTGTACAGGTAGTCGCGGTGCGGCTCGTCGTAAACGCAGTACTTCTCGATGGTGCGCTCGGGATGTGGGTCATCGCCAGGCGGGCGAACTTCGGTGATGTGCCACGCGTCGACGAAAAGTTTCATATTGAACTTGAACGGTGTCTGCTTTGAGACCTCGCGCACAACCCTGCTCGGTTTCAGCAGCCCAGCGCTCGCGACCGACCGCGTTTCCTCGCGAACGACGACCGAGCCGGTCGTACCGAGCCGCATCAACGTGTCTCGTTCTTCTTCGCTGAGGTCAGACTCGCGGACAAACGTGATCGCCCTGTCAGTGGTCTCTCTACGACCGAGCTTGGGCACCAGGGTCATTCGGAACTCGTAGCGCTGGTCTTGCATCACCTCCGGCGAGAGCCCGAACTCGAAGTTATCGATGAAGACACGGATCGCTTTTGGCAACGACTCGCGCAGGCCTTCCATGCGAGCTCGGCCGAGTGCGGTCATCGAACCGACAAAAATCGGGACACGCAGATCCTCCCCGAGCGAATATGTCGGGCCGAATTCGGTCGTCATCTCATGTTCGAAGTTGATCAGTAGAGCTTGCGCGTAACCGCTGGCGACCAACGCGATCGACTCGTGATAGTGATGCTCGATCTTGTGTCGAAGGGCGATGGTCAGTTCGAGGTTCTTGCGAACCGGGTGGTTTGGCTCCCACCGCCGTGAGACGCACTCACTGAGATCCCAAGTCCGCGGCTCGCCGTCGACGCGATCGATCCGGCCGTTCGGCAGTGTGTAGTGGTACGGAACGCCTTGTCGCCGCAAGCTCGCGTGCAGTAGATACAGCCAGGCGATGTGCATGTGCACCAAGAATCCTTCGAGTCGGCGCGGCTGCCGCGGCTGGTTGTAGAGGTCCACCGCGAGGAGAGCCTCGTCTCGGGCACCTTCGAGCATCGTGCGCCATCCGGCTGGCATCCCGTGATTCTGTCAGGCGGTCGACGCCCGCCGTTACGCGATCGTGAACTCCGCGAACTCACCGGTCTTGGAGTGCGCCTGTCCCGACTCGTCCTCAGCGTTGCAGAAGAACACGTAGCGAGCGGCAGGCAGCGGTTCGGAGAACAGGACCGTCACGGTCACCCCCGGATCGATCGCACTGACGCCACCGATGAAATCCGTGCCCTCCGGCATCGACCGCCCTTCTGGCAACGGCGGCTCGAGCTCGGGGTGTTCGAAGAACGCGGTGATGTCCCGGTCCGGGAGCGCAGTCAGAATGTTCAGTTCGTGTCGCTCGGCGGTGGAGTTGTGAACTCGCAGCGCGATGTCGCCGTCGACTATCACCGACGGATCGAACAAAATTGCGGAGCCGCCGAAGTCCACGTCGATCACCGTTGCATCGCCCGTGTCGGCCGTTGTCAGCGTGCCGCCATCGATTTTCCAGACACCTTCCTGTCGGATCAATGAAAACCGCCGCACCACTCCCACCAAACGGAAGTACAGCGCTGCAACTGTCGTCGCGGTGTCGCCCGACATTGTGATATCCGACGACGCGCCGAGACTGAATTGCTTCGCGCCGATGTAGTAACCGGTCTGAAATGATGCTGACGTTTCGTGGAACAGCTGCTGCAGGCCATTATCGGTCCACAACTCGAGGAAACCGTCGACGTCTCCGGCAGCGAGCGCGTCGCGGACACCCTGCATCGTGGCGTCAACCGCGGCAACGTCGGGCGAGTCGGCTCGATCAGTCGTGGCATCGTCGCTGCACGCGACAACGCTGATCGCCAAACAAGCGACGAGAAACAGCTTGGCGAACCTCATCCAGTTGGAGCGGCTTCTGACTCGCTAAAAGGAAAGCCGCCGTTGAGCGTCGATCGCATTCGTGCCCGCTCGGCGGTCACGAGTGCCTGCATGCTGTCGCGCACCACTGGATAGAACTTGTTGCCGGGGCAGGCAGTCTTCGACATATCGCGATGGCCGCCGATCGTTTTAGCGGTGACGGTGACGCCCGCCTTGAAACGATTGGAGCCTCGCGACACAAACGTCGTCGTCGCGCCGGGGTTGGTGTCGATCGAGTATCGGTCGGCGAGCCACGCCAAGGTCCGAATCAGGCCTGTCTGCGCTGCGGCAGTCGGCAGGACCTTGGTGAAGTTGCCGATCAGACAGACCAACTGCGCAAACCCTTGGCTGCCGCCGGTGGCGTCGGCGACGACCGGCGCGGCGAGTGATCCCGTCCGGCCTTCCCACACCAAGCCGTCACGATCGACAAAGAACTCGTAGCACACATCTGGCCAACCCTTGCCTCCGCCAGTTTGGAACGCGTAGGTCTTGCGCAGCGTCGTGATAGTGCCACCCCTGGGTGGCTTGTTCGAACTAGCAGTGTGATGAACAAGTAGGAAACGGACGTCTTCCGGTGTGGCAATCGGCCTCTTGGGAAGCAAGTCGCCACCCCATGCCGCGCGTGGATAGATGTTCAGGTCGGGAGCAACGTTGACGGGTGGAATCGCCGGCAAGTCGTCCGGCGCGTAGAACGGTGCGTCAGCGTGCGCCGATTTTGCAAACGTGCTCAGCACTCCAGTTGCGGCCATGGCAAGCGAGCTACGGACCAACAGGTCGCGCCTGGACCAACACGCTTCACACATGTATCGGACTATATGACCTGAAGCACTGCCAGGCGCTGGCAAACTGCGAACAACGTGGTGGTGGTATACCATCCCGGCGAGTGGCCAGCTTCCAGATAGTGCGAGTAGCAGCGGTCCAGGCAACGCCGGTGATCCTCGATGCGGAAGCGACCATCGACAAGGCGATTGTCCTCCTCGGCGAGGCCGCCGACAGTGGGGCGAGCGTAATCGTCTTCCCCGAGTGCTTCGTGTCCGCGTACCCGAGTGGAGTGTGGGCGGCACAAGCGGCGCGGTGGGGCGCAAAGTACGACGAGCTGTGGATGCGAATGTGGTCTTCGAGCATCGACGTCCACGGACCGCAGGTCGATCGATTGATCGCGGCGTGCGCCCAGCGAGACGTTCATCTGGCTATCGGCATCAACGAACGCGAGGATGACCGGCCTGGATCGCTGTACAACACGCTGTTGGTTGTCGGTGGCGAAGGGGTGCTGCACCGTCACCGCAAGCTGATGCCCACGATGCACGAGCGTGTCTTCCATGGCGTAGGCGCCGGCGACGACCTCGGTGTTGTCGAACTGCCCAGCGGCGTACGTGTGGGTGGCCTCATCTGCTGGGAGAACCGCATGCCATTGGCGCGATGGCGTGTCTACGAGGGCGGTCCGCAGATTTGGTTCGCTCCAACAGCCGACGACAGCGACGGCTGGATCGCGTCAATGCGACACATCGCTATCGAGGCAGGTGCGTTTGTCGTCAGCGTTCCGCAGTTCATTTCGTCGAGCGCGTTTCCACACGACTTTCCGGTGGCGTTGCCGACCGACGTCGACGTCTTCGGGCGCGGCGGTGCCTGCATCGTGGCGCCCGATGGCAACATCATCGCGGGTCCCCTTTATGACGCTGAGGGGATCGTCATCGCAGACTGCGACCTACGGTTGGCGCTGCACGCCAAACGTTACTTTGACGCCGTCGGCCACTACGGCCGAGCCGACGTGCTCGTGCGGGAAATCTAGACGCGCCTGGGCTGCCACGACGGTGAGCGTCCGGTCGCCGCGATCAAACGGTCTTGCACGCTGACGTCCGGCGCGACTTCGACCGCGGGTCCGAATGCCCCCGCCGCGCGCCACGCCTCGACCTGCGGACCGAGGAAGCCGTTGACAAAGTCGCCCAAACCGGCTTCGAAGCGATCGTCGACCCCGATCGCACGGGCGAGATCCCACGAGTGAATGATCACGTCGGAAGTGATTTGACCGAGGTAGTCGCTGGCGGGAAAGTCGCCGAAGGATAAGTGAGTGATGCGCTCCTGCGCGCCTGGCGCCGACGCCGCTTCCAGCGCTTCCGCAGCCGCGGTCACCCACACCGCGCGAGGTTTGTCGCCGAGAACGTCGCCGTCGAATCGATCACCGACCTCTTCCGTGGTCTTGCCGTCGAGCATCGGTGGCACCCACAGCAGCTCACCGACGACATGGTTGACCAGAGTTCTCACGTCCCAGTCGGTGTCCGGTGTCTCCGCGGTCCACTGCGTTTCCGCCACCGCGTCGAGTCGTTTTCCGAATCCGTCTATCGCCAGCTTGAACAGCGCCACGTCCATGTTGTGCTCCTCCCGATGCTTATATCGTCTGGGCGATGCAGTATCCCGTTGTGTTGTTACCGGGGATCATCGCACCCGCAGCCATCCGCTACGGCCCGCTCGTCGAGCGCCTCAGCGATGTGGACATGATCCTGCGAGATCTCGCAGTCTACAAAGATGACGCACCACCTTCCGATTTCTCGATCGCCACCGAACTCGTCGCGCTCGACCGCGCAACCAACGATCTCGGGTTGACCAGGTTCCATCTGTACGGACACTCGGGCGGGGGCGCGGTCGCGCTCGCCTACGCGGCGTCGCGCGGCGATCGTCTTCAGAGCTTGGCGGTTGACGAGCCGGCATCGGACATGACCGCCGAGGGCAACGCGGTGTATGGGTGGCCCGAGTTCGATGCCGCGATGGTGCTTGCGCCCGCGGCGGCGATGGTGGAGTTCATGCGGTTGCAGGTTGCCGACGACGTCGTACTTCCGGCGACTCCCGCGGGGAATCCGCCTCCGTGGATGGCGAAACGACCGGCGGCCATCCGCGCTTTCGTCGGCGCGCTCCGCGCACACCAACCCGACCCGGCCGCGTACAGCGACTTCGCTTCTCCGGTTTACTTCAGCCGCGGATCACGATCGCATCCCCGCTGGGCTGCGATGCAGACACGGCTCGCCGGATTGTTCCCGAACTTCACCGGTGAGGTGTTCGAGGGACTCCACCACCTCAACACTTCGCACCAAGCGGAACCGGATCGCGTGGCCGCAACGCTCAGAGCGTTTTGGCAGCGCGCCGAGACGGGCGAATAAGGCTCAACGGGATCCGACCCTGTCGTCAGTTGAGGACGGCGACGCTTGATCTACTTCTGCCCGATCCCGTATGCGACGCACGACGGGCGAGCAGCATCTGTGTCGCCGCCTCGGCTGGGGCCGGTCGCCCGAGGTGAAAGCCTTGCCCGAGATCACAGCCGAGTCGAAGCAGTGCTTCGGCCTGCTCCGCCTTCTCGATGCCTTCTGCAATTGGAGTAATGCCGAGGGAATGCGCGATTTGAATGATCGCTCCTGCGAGCGACAGGCCTGGCCCGGCGAGCATCGTTGCCACGAACGAACGGTCAATCTTCAACTGATCGATCGGGAACTGCTGCAGATACGAGAGCGACGAGTAGCCGGTACCGAAATCGTCGATGGCAATGCGAACACCAAGTCGACGGAGTTGCTTGAGCCGCCCGGCAGCCAGTTCTGGATCCTGAATGAGCGCACCCTCGGTTATCTCGAGCGTTAGGTACGCGGGGTCGAGCCCGTGGGCCGCGAGGATTGACTCGACCCGATCGGGAAACTGCTTGTCGAGCAGTTGGCGCGGCGACACGTTGACCGAAATCGTCGGCGGCAGACCGTGGGAGAGCGAGGTCCACTCTGCGAGTTGCGCGCATGCGACCTCCAAGACATGATCGCCGATCTCCGAGATCAGTCCGCTCTCTTCCGCGAAAGGGATGAACGCGGCCGGCAGCAGCAATCCAGCCTCGGGGTGCTGCCAGCGCACAAGCGCCTCAAACCCCGAAGGGTTGCCACTTCTCAGGTCGATGATCGGTTGGTAGTAGACGACGAGCTCGCTTCGGCCAACCGCTCCACGCAGACGCGCATCGAGGTCGAGTCGTCGCATCGTTGCATCGTGCATCTCGGGAGCGAACACGCGGGCACAGTTCTTGCCGCCTTCCTTCGCCGTGTACATCGCCAGGTCCGCTTTGCGTAAGAGCTCCTCGACGGGTGCGCCAGTCGAGTCGAATGCAACGCCGACGCTGGCTGATATTGGCAGTTGTCGTCCCTCGATGACGACCGGCATGCGCAACGCAGTAACGATTCGGTCGGCGATGTCCATCGCGACTGAAGGGTCATCGAAACCATCAATGAGTACCGCAAACTCGTCACCCCCGAAGCGGGCGACCGTGTCGCCCGGCCGAAGGCATTGCACCAAGCGTTCGCTGATGGTGACAAGCAGTGCGTCACCGGCCGAGTGGCCGACACTGTCGTTGACATTCTTGAAATTGTCGACGTCGATGAAGAGGACGGCTTGGTTCCCCCCGGTGCGGGCAATGCGGGCGGCCGAGTGTTCGACGCGATCGCAAAACAGTACGCGGTTTGCCAGACCGGTCAGCGAGTCGTGAAATGCCTGATGCACTAACTCGTTCTCCAGTCGCCGATGTTCCGTGACGTCGCGAAAGCTCCAGACGCGACCAACGATCTCGCCATTGATTCGTTGTGGTATCGAGTCGCGCTCGAACACCCGGCCATCCTTGAAATTAAGTTCGTCGTGGCTCTGGGCGGCTGGATCGGCGTACAGCTCCTCAACCTTGGCGAAAAACATTTCCGGCTCGGCGAGCTGTTCGTGCACCGCCGCCATCACCTGGCTGTCGTCGCGTGAGTGCAGCGCTTCCTCGGGCACTCCCCACAGGGTCGCATAGGTGTCGTTGAAACTGGTGATTTGTCCGTGAAGGTCGACGACGAGAATTCCGTCGCTCGTCGACTGTAGGGCTGCCGACAACAGCGAGTTCGCCTGGCGAAGACCCTCCTCCACCGATATGCGGTCGGTGATGTCGTGGCAGGAAACGATCAACGCCTCTACTGTTGGATCGGCAAGCAGGTTGACGAACGTGAGAGCGAACGGCACCGATGAACCATCAGAATGGCGAAGTCGCACTTCGACAGTAGTCGAGGCTCGCTCACCCAAGCCACCACTGCTGACATTGCTCAACAACTGCGCAACGATCCCGCGGTCGTCGTCATCGACCAGTTCAAGAAGCGCACGACCTTCCAACCACTCCTGAGCGTGGCCGAGCGACCTCGTTATTGCCCCCGAAGCTGAGGCCATCTTGCCATCGCGCGTGACCATCATGAGCACCGACGCGGCGTTGTGAACGATTGACCGGAAGCGCGCCGTCGCGCTACCCGCAACTTCCCACCGCCGACGCTCGGTGAGGTCGCGGAGGCTGAGCAGGACGTTTTCCCCAACCGGCGCCCCATGAACTTCGACCAATCGCCAGCCGTCGTCGCTTCGCACCCGTATCTCGCGCAGGGTCCCGATGGTCTTGGACTGCACGCTCGCCATTGACAGTGACGCCGACTGCAAATCGTCCGGATGAACGAAGTCGAGACCGTTCAATCCAATTCCGGAAGCGAGTGAGATTCCAAAGAGGCGCTCGGCAGCGCGGTTTCCCCACAGGACTGTCGCTGAGCCGTCGACGAGCAGCGCAGGGTCCGGGAGCGCCGATGCAAGCTCGACTACGTCGACTGGCGCGCTCGCCTGGACTCTTAGTCGCCGATTCCTCACCCGTTGGTATCGGAGGACGGTGCGATCGACTGTATTTCACATCTCAAAAAGGACAGAACGTCTAGGAGTGGGCGCAGAGGGTCTCGAACCCCCGACATCATCCTTGTAAAGGATGCGCTCTACCAACTGAGCTATGCGCCCTCAATCGATCGCTCAGGCTATCCGCGACGAGCCGCTGCGAGTTGGGTGAAAAGCTGCGGCGTCGCGGCAGCAATCGGCGTACGGCGCGCAGCGCGATCCAGTACTGCCAACTCGCGACCGTGCAGATCGGCCACTTGCGCGCCCGCTTCGCGACAGATCATCACTGAGGCCAGGTAGTCCCACACTCCATGCGCCTCATCGACGCAATCGACGTAACCGTCGAGTACACCCGCGGCCACGAGACACAGATCGAGGGCCACCGCGCCGAGTACTCGGCATTGCCGATAGCCCAGCGGTTTCGGCGGGACACCGTTCAAGGCGATGATCGCGTCGCTCAGCTCTGTGCAGCTCGATGGTGTCAGCGGCACACCTTCACAAAACGCTCCCCCGCCGCGCAACGCCCAGTAGCGCTCGCCGGTCGCTTGATTCGCCACCAATGCAACCGACGGACCGTCGGCATCGACCGCGCACATCGCGGTGGCGAAGTACTGCACGCCGCGACTCGCGTTCGTGCTGCCGTCGATCGGATCGATCACCACCACCTCACCGGTGCTCCCCGGCTCGAATTCGCTCTCCTCGGACAGCACACCGAGGCCCGCTCCGCGAAGAACTTCGAGCGCGGCCGCGTTGCCGACAACGTCGAACGCGTACTGACCCTTTCGCGCTCCCGAAGGCCCAAAATCGGTCACTTCCGCGAACGCAGACGCGACCGCATCGGCCACGTCGTGCAGCAGCGCTAATCGATCAGGGTTCATCGGCAACGCACGGTAGTGTCGCAGTCACATGGCTGTCATTGATGTCGCCGGGTTCGTGGCCGATCTCAAGGGTCACGCAGTAGATCATGGGTTCCATGTTCACGACGAGCGACACTTCGTCGAGACCTACTCGCTGCGCCAGTTGTGGGAAGTCGACTTGCACCCCGAAGAAGCGTGCAACGGGCCTATCGACCTGCATCTATCACTGGAGGTCGATCCACGAGCGCTGCTCGGCTTCGAGGACGAAGTGGTGAAACTCGAGGACCCCGAAGACGACCCACCGACCGGCTTCAGCTTCCCGTTGATCTTCACGTGGACGCTGCCGCCGCTACCACATCCGCCCGACTTGTTGGTGCTGGCGACGGAGCTCGCTGGCGTCGGTGGCGTATCGCTGCCCCTCGAGGTCTCGGCCATCGATTCGTTCGCCAGCGTCACCGATGCCCCTGAGCGCAGCCTCTCGATCGTGTCGCGCATTCCCGTCGACCTTGCCGACGTGTACAGCGCCGATGACAAAGTGTTTTGTGACACGCTCGACAAATGCCGCGAAGCGAGCCTTTTCCTGCTCGAGCGCGCCGGCCTGTGGCTTGACGACAGCTGACCGTGAAAGACTGACCCAATGCGTGTGAGCGAGCTGATCGAGATGCTGAAGGATCAGCCTCCCGATGCCGACGTCGAGTTGGCCGTCGTCGCGCCCATCATCGACGACGACGATGAAGACATCACGGTCGATCGCTACAGCGTCGAGGGCATGCTGCCGTGGCGCGACGAGGACGAGGAAGGCAACGAGGAAGACCTAGTCGTCTGGTTGGTCGGCGGAGAAGACGACGACGTTGAAGCCTTCCTCGACGCGATCGAACACCACAACGACGAATGACGCGTCGCCGCACGACCACTGCGGTCGTCATCGTGATGTCACTCGCGGGCATTACCGCCGGTGCATGGGGTCTCTCGAAGTGGCGACCGTTTGAGCACGAGACGGCGGATATCGACTGGCCGGAGAATATTCAACCGCTGATCGACTACATCGAGGAGACGACCAGTCTGCGCTTCCAAGATTCGATCGAGTTCGAATACTTCCCAGGGACCGACGAGTACAACGACCGGGTGTCCGGCCCAGCGCAAGAGTTCTCACCGGACGCCCGCGCCAATATCGCGACCGACGAAGCCGTCGGTCGCGCGCTGGGACTGTGGGAAGGCGATGCCTCGATCGTCGACAGCCTCGACACGATCAACAGCGCCGTTCCCCGGCCGGCGAGCTGGTTTCCCGACGACAACCAAATGTTGATCAACGCTTCCGCCGACGAGGCGACACTGCCGACTTTTGTTCGTGCCAACCTCGTCGTGTACCTCACACAGGCGCTGGCCCAACAGCACTTTCACTTGATCGAGCGACTCCGATCGGCGGAGACGTCGCAGGAGTATGACGCGACTGCCGCGGTCTATCTCGGTTTCGCATTGTGGGTTCACGATCAATACGTGGACGACCTCAGCAATGCAGACCGCGAGGAGTACGAGTCTGACAGCGAGGCACAGAACGACGAGTACGTCGACACTGTCGATTCCGTTCCGGCCACCTTCCGCGCAATCCGGATCGCGTTCCAGGTTCTCGGAGCGGGCTTCATCACGGCACTCGCCGAGGACGACACCACGCTCGTGCTGCACGCTCTGCGCGAACACATTCCGGTAGCGATGGATCAGATCAGCCTCCCTGCCGCGAAATACCTGCGCAACGATGCGCTCGAGTCCGTAGCGGCGCCACCCGGCCCCGGCGGCGCGGCGATTCGCTACAGCGAGCAACTCGGTCCGATTCGATTGTTCTTGATGTTTGTCACCGGGCTACCGGCCAACGTGGCGCTGACCGCAGCCGATGGTTGGGGCAACGACCGATTCACCGCCTACGAACTCGGCGGTCGCGTGTGTGTCGACTTTCACGTTGTCGCCGACAGCCCCGCCGACGCTGACCGCATGGACGCCGCGATGAATCGCTGGGCGTTTGCGCGTCCGGCTGCTGCCGGGGCGTTGGTGGGGCGCAAGGGGCTGAGTCTGTACGCATCGGTGTGTGATCCCGGAACCGATGCCGATCAATTGATCGCCGATGACGACGAGATCGAGCAGTACTTCAGTCGCGGCGCGCTGCTCCGTCGGCAAGCGTTGGAGACCGGCAAGCCAGCATTGGCCGAGTGCATCGCGACCGAGTTCTACGCGCAGTTCACCGTCGAGCAAATTTCGTCGCCGTCCTCCGATGTCGACCTCGATGCCGAGTTCGCCGCCATCTCGGATGCCTGCCGCAACAGCGTCTAGCGCTCCGACTCGCGATTTTTGACCTCTGCTCGCGCGACAACCATGTGATGCACTTCGGCGGGGCCGTCGGCCAGGCGCAACGTGCGCTGGGCATGCCACATGTCGGCGAGTGGGAACCACTGCGAAATGCCAGCAGCACCGTGCATCTGGATCGCTTCGTCGATGATGTCGCAACATTTCTCGGGCACCATTGCCTTCACGGCGCTGACCCACACACGCGCTTCGGCGTTGCCGAGCGTGTCCATCGCCTTCGCCGCCCGCAAAACCATGAGCCGCATGGATTCGACGTCGATGCGCGCCCGCGAGAGGACCTCCATGTTCTTGCCGAGGTTGATCAGCTTCTTGCCGAAGCCCTCGCGACTCATGCCGCGGTCGACCATCATCTCGATCGCGCGCTCGGCGGCGCCGATTGAGCGCATGCAGTGGTGAATGCGGCCGGGTCCAAGTCGCAGCTGTGAAATCTCGAAGCCGCGGCCCTCGCCGAGCAGGATGTTCGCCTTCGGAACGCGCACGTCCTTCAACCGAATATGCATGTGCCCGTGCGGCGCGTCGTCCGAGCCGAACACGTGCATCGGACCAACGATCTCGACGCCTGGCGTCGCCATCGGTACCAGGATCTGCGACTGCTGCTTGTACGTGTCGGCATCTGGGTTCGTGCGCACCATCGTGATCATGACCTTGCACCGCGGGTCGCCGGCGCCCGAGATGTAGAACTTCTCGCCGTTGATCAGCCACTCGTCGCCATCGAGCACCGCGCTCGTCTGGATTTGCTTGGCGTCGCTGCTCATTACGCCTGGCTCGCTCATCGCGT
>JANWKM010000065.1 GCA_025451395.1 Ilumatobacteraceae bacterium | reverse complement strand
TGCACCAGGTTGCCGAACACGTTGTCGCGAAAGCCCGGTACGTCGACGATGGCATCGTCGAACTCATCGCATTCGCCGGTGGATTCGCGACGCCGCTGCTGACCAACGGTCGCCGAGTTCGCGTGGACGGGCTCGAGGTGGTCGTCGACGACAATGCCGGATCGCGTCGGGCCGCGCTGAGGACAATCGCTGAGGCTGCCGCATTCGTTGGTGTCGACGCTGGATTCCCTACCGAGCTGTACGCGCCAGCGACGCCATTGCAGCCAAACGACACATTGCAGGTTGATCGCGATGCGGCGAGTTCTTTCGCGGCGTGGACTGCCTTCGCGGCGGACGTCGTCGGCCGGTTCGCGACCGAGATTGGTGACGCTGATCCGTCGCCGCTCGTGCTCTGGCCTGAGCACTTCGATCAGGCGATCTTCACCAACGAACCAGACGAATCGAAGCGTGCCAACTATGGGGCATCGCCGGGCGATGCCGGGAACCCCGAGCCGTACCTCTACGTCGGGCCATGGGCAGCGGTCGCCAAGCACGAGTTCTGGAACGCATCGCACTTCAACGGCGCAGTGCTACCGCTTTCGCAACTCGTCGTTGCGGCAGATCCGCTGGCGGCGGCCACGCAGTTCTTGCGGTTCGGGCATGCCCTCATCTATTCATAGGATCTTGCGCATGCGAGCGCCGGCCGAGGAGAGGACCATCCCTGTGCTGCTCTGCATCGATGCAGAGCCCGACGAGCGTGAGGTTGATCCCGATGCGCGAGCCGACTGGGTTGGCTTCGAGAATTCGTTCGAACTGGTCAAAATGCTTCGGCCGCAGATCGAAGCCGCGACCGGACGACGGGCGCGTGCGTCGTGGTTCCTTCGAATGGATCCGCAGATCACCCACGTCTACGGTCACCCGGGTTGGGCGGCAGATCGATATCGCCGGGAGTTGCACTCATTGGTCGGGGACGGTGACGAACTCGGACTCCACCTTCACCCGTGGCAATGGGATCGCGATCGGTCGGCATGGTTTCAGAACTTTGCCGATCAGTCGTGGATCTCTCATTGCGTTGTGTCTGCATTCGCCGCCTTCGAGCACGCGTTCGGCACTCGTTGCCGGGCATTTCGCTTCGGTGATGGCTGGATGAACGACGACACGATGTCGCTGCTGCGCCGTGTCGGAGTTACGTGCGAAACCACGATCGAGCCAGGGCGAACGGGAACGGAGACACCCGACGCGTACGTCGGTACCTTTCCGGACTATTCCGATGTAGCACGTCATCCGTACTGGCCATCGCCGCACGACTTCAGATCGCCATCAGCTGAGCCCGTAGATGATCTGCTCGTCATACCCGTGAGTTGTGCGCCCGCGGCGTGGGCGAATACGCCGAGCGTCGGTGAATGCTCCGGAATAGTCGGCGCCGCCGCCGACTATGAAGGTACTCACGACGCCGCTTCACTACTGGAAGTTGCTGGCTGGGTTTGGAATCGAAACGATCCGGGGCGCAAGCTCGACGTCGAGATCATGTGCGACGGGGGACTGCTCGCCACCGTTGGCGCGACACGCCATCGACCAGATCTTGTGGATGCGGCGAAGGGCGACGGCAAGCACGCGTTTCGCCTTGCCACTCCGAATCGTCTCAAAGACGGGCGACCGCATGTGATCACCGTGCGCGTCGCGGGGACGGACTTCAATCTCCCCGGCACACCGCGCACACTTGAGGGGACCGCTGACCGAGATTCAGACAATGTGACCTTCTCTCTCGATCATCACCCATTCACGTTCGGCCTACTCGTCGATCGAATGCTGGGCGAGCCAACGACGGAGCACTTGATCCTCAAAGTGCGCAGCGACTTCGGTCGTGATCCTCAGCGAGTGTCGAACTTTCGAAACAACATAGAGCAGCTACTGGCTCACCCGCTGGCTCCACGTCTCGACTTCACGACACCATCGGACTTTCCGAGGGACCGCGTGACGCGCTTCTCGAACCAATGGTGCGCGTAGGGGTTGTCGGTGTAGCGCTCCGTCGCGGTGTAGCCGGATCGTTCGTACATCGTGATCGCCTCGCGGAGTGAACTGTTCGTGTCGAGTACTAAACGGTCAAGCCCGTCGACGACGGTTTCCAGAAAGCCGAGCAGTCGTCGACCGAGTCCGAGTCCGCGCCACTCTTCGTGAATCCACATCCGTTTGATCTCGCCGGTGGCGTCGTCCACTCGCTGGACGCCACCGCAGCCGACGACGTTGTCGTCGTCGCGCATGACGACGAACGCGCCACGCGGAGAGCGCATGCCTTCGACGTCGTGGGCCGCGCCGGCGCCACCCGGGTCGAACCCAGTTGGAAATCGACGGTTGAGCTCCGCGAAGTACTGCTGCATTGCGGACTGCGCGGCTTCGGATTCGGGATCAACGACTTCGATCGTCACTCCGGCCGCACGCAGATGGCGTTCGGCCGCGTCCACGATCTGCGACCTTAGTCAGCTATGACCAAACCAGGTCGTCAGCGCTCGTGGCAGCGCTCGGTCGGTAAGTTCTCCCGTCCAAGCGACGTGTCCATCGGGTCGGATCAGAACGGCCGGGGGAGCAGCGACTTCGCCGATGATCGGGAGTTCCCAGACACCGTCGTACATCGCATCGATGAACCGAACGCGTGCCCAAGGCGAAATGTCGAAACCGCTTGCTTCGCCGAGGTTGAGCAGAACTGGGCGAGCGTCGTGCAGCAGTGTGAAGACACGCGTGGGACCGTCGGCAGTGGTCAGGTCGAGGTCGGGCATGCGTCGCCCGAGCAGCGGATGTCCCTCTCCAAGGTCATAGTGGATGTCGAGCCCGCATAGCATCGCGGCGATGTGCGTACGCGGCTCGTCCATACTCAAGAGTTCGGTCATCGTGTCGCTCAGTGCCCTGCTTCGGTCGTCGCCGCGACCGAGTGCGACTTGCGCCATCGTGTTTTGCAACACGCGGGCAGCGACTGGGTGTCGTTCGGTGTGATAAGTGTCGAGCAGAGTCGCGGGTGATGTCTTGTTGATCACTTGCGCGAGCTTCCATCCCAAGTTCACCGCATCCTGAATTCCGGTGCCCATACCCTGGCCGCCCTGAGGCGGATGGATGTGAGCTGCGTCGCCGGCCAACAAGACACGACCATTGCGGTACGAGGCTGCCTGACGCGCCATATCGGTGAACCTCGAGATCCAGCTGGCGCTGCGTAGCCCGAAGTCGGTTCCGTACACACCGATGAGCCCTTCGCGCAAGTCGTCCATGGTGGGCTCGGATGCATGTTCGGTGTAAGGCTCCACGAGCAATATCCGCACCGACTTCTCGTCGGCAGCCTTGCCGATGCCCTGAGTGCCGAGGCTGTGGGGACGAAACCCGTACTCCGGCTCTCCGTCCATTTGCGCCTCGGCGATCATCCAGCTTGTCGACGCGTCCAATCCCGCGAACTCGATGCCCACTGTCTTGCGAATGAGACTGCGTCCTCCGTCACAGCCGACGAGATAGTCGGCTCGAAGTGTCGTGTCATCGGACAGCTGCACGTGGACGGCGTCGTCGTCCTGCGTAAAGCCCATGACGCCGCGGCTTCGCAAGAACGGAACCCCAAGCTCTGTCACCCAATCCGCCAGCATCGGCTCGAACTTGCTCTGCCACAGCGCGAGTACGTAGTTGTGGCGCGTGGGAAGGTCGCTGATGTCGAAGCGGATGCCACCGAACCCGTGAGTGGGCACGGTGTATCCGGCCCCGATGAATCGTTCCGCGACGCCGCGCTGGTCGAGTACTTCAATCGTGCGCGACAGAAGACCACCGGCGCGCGAGCCGTCGACATGCTGATTCGCGCGCCGTTCGACGATGACGACGTCGACCTCCGCCAACGCCAACTCGGCCGCCAACATCAGTCCGGTCGGACCTCCGCCAGCGATCACCACCGCATTCTCGGTCATCGCCGCGCCTCCTCGTTCGACTGCTCATTGTCGGCGGAAGCATCATTTGCGGCAAGCCCCCTACAGTGCGCTATTTTGTGGTTGATGGGGTGGGTGTAGAGCGCGATGCGAACACTGACCACCGACTACATCGTCATTGGTGCGGGCGCGATGGGCATGGCCTTCACCGATGCGCTGATCGACCACGCCGATGTGCACGTCACCATCGTCGATCGTCGCCACGCGCCTAGTGGCCACTGGGTGGACGCTTACCCTTTTGTGCGACTGCACCAGGCATCGTTGTTTTACGGAGTGGCGTCAACAATGCTCGGCACTGGCGCCATCCAGCAACACGGACCTGAAGCCGGCCTCCAGGAGCGGGCAGGAATGTCGGAAATTCGTGCCTACTACGACAACATCATGGAGCGGCGTTTCGTCGCGTCTGGCAAGGTCACGTTCCTCTCGGGCAGCGAGTACCGCGCCGATGGAGCGGCCAATGTGGTGACCTCGCGAGTGTCGGGCGAGCAAGTGCAAGTCGACGTTCGACGTCGCGTCGTCGACGCCGCGTACATCGCACCGACCATTCCTGCCACTCTGCCGCCGCCCTTTGATGTCGCGCAAGACGCACGCGTGATCGCGGTCGGCGAACTCGCTGCCATCGCGGAGGGTGCCAGCTCGTACGTAATCGTCGGTTCCGGCAAGACCGCGACAGACGCGATCGTGTGGTTGTTGGGTAACGGCGTCGTTTCCGAACGAATCGTGTGGGTTCGTCCGCGTGACCCGTGGATGCTCAACCGTGCGGTCGTGCAACCAGATCCCGCGGTGTTTGTCGGATTGGGCGCCGACACATTTGCCGCTGCCGCTGAGTCGACGACGCTCGATGAAATGTTCCTGCGGCTCGAGGACGCGGGCGCGATGCTGCGCATCGATCGAAACGTCCTACCCACGATGGCGAGGACTCCCACACTCGCGGTCTGGGAACTCGACCTCCTGCGAACGATCGAGAACGTCGTACGCAAGGGACACATCCGCCGGGTCGATCGTGGCGAGCTGGTGTTCGACGACGGGTCGGTTCCAATCGCGCCCGACGCGCTGATCGTGCACTGCGCGGCCGCGGGATTGCAGCACCCGCCAGTCGTTCCGATTTGGGCGCAAGATCGCATCCGACTGCAAACGATCAGGGCCGGGTTTCCATGCTTTAATGCGGCGCTTGCCGGTTATGTCGAGGCGACGCGCGACGACGACACCGAACGCAACCGCCTGTGCCCACCGAACGTGTATCCGAACTCGCTCACCGAGTTTACGCGAATGCAGTTCCGTGGCGCGTTGGCCACGGCGACGTTCGGTGCGGAGCCCGACATCAGCACCTGGGCGAACCAATGCACCATCAACCCGTCGCGGATCGACCCCGCACGCCGCGACGAGCCGGCGGTGAAGGCAGCGTTGGCGCGAGTGGCCGCGTACCGCGAGAGTGGGCTCAAACGGATGGCCGAGTTCACCAACGAGCGCCTTCCGTCGTGACAGTTACCGAATGGGTGGGCCTTGTCGGTGCCGGACTTGCGGGTGCGGCGTACGTACCGCAGATCTGGCATTTGATTCACGAACGTTGTTCGGCTGGGCTGAGCCGTGTCGCGTTCGGAGTGTGGCTGGTGTCATCGCTGCTTGTCATGACAAACGCCGTTGCGATCCGAGCGACTGTCTTCATTGTCCTCGGCGCAATCCAACTTGTGGCCACGGCGATCATCGTGATCTACGCCACGCGTTTCAAAAATTTGTTCTGCCCTATCCACCTTCCGACGCGCATCGACAAGCCGGAATAGCCGCTACGGTCGGGCTGTGGACCCGGCTGATGCGCTCGACATCGCGGTGGCGCACGCTCGCGCGTATCTTGCCTCGATCGCGACCAGGCCGGTGGGGCCGACGGCGGGATACGCCGAGATTTACGCGCGCTTCAATCGCCCGTTGCCAGCCGAGGGGATCGCGCCCGACGCGGTGATCGCGGAGCTCATCGAGGGTTCGACCGACGGTATTCTGGCCTTCGCGAGCGGGCGGTTCTTTGGATACGTCGCGGGCTCGACGCTGCCGGCCGCCTTGGCGACGGATTGGCTCGTGTCAACGTGGGATCAGAACACTGCACTCGGTGGGGCAACTCCGGTTGCCGCCGCCGTTGAGACGGTCGCGGCACGTTGGTTGGTCGAAGTGCTTGGCCTCCCGGCGGCAACATCGGTCGGTGTCACCACCGGATGCCAGATGGCGCATTTCACGTGCCTCGCCGCGGCCCGACATCACACGCTGACAAAGGTTGGCTGGGACGTCGCGACTGATGG
>JANWKM010000064.1 GCA_025451395.1 Ilumatobacteraceae bacterium | reverse complement strand
TCGGTCGCCGGTCAGCCACTGATCGCCCGCCCGACGATGGGCATCTTCAAGCCGAGAATGAAAACTGTCGGTGTCGACTTCGCCGGCACAGTCGAAGCCATTGGCAAGGACGTCACCGAGTTCACGGTGGGCGACGAGGTATTCGGTGGTCGCGATGCAGCCTTCGCGGAGTACGTCGGCGTCCGAGAGGAGCGGGCAGTCGTGAAGCGGCCAGAGAACGTGACGATCGAGCAAGCCGCCTCCGTCGGGGTTGCGGGACTCACTGCTCTGCAAGGTCTGCGCGACAAAGGCCAAGTGCGGCCGGGTCAGAAGGTCCTGATCAACGGTGCCTCTGGTGGCGTCGGTACGTTTGCAGTACAGATCGCTAAGTCCCTCGGCGCGGAGGTGACCGCGGTGTGCAGTACGCGCAATGTCGACATCGTGCGCTCGCTCGGTGCGGACCACGTCATCGACTACACACGCGACGACTTCACTCGCGGCGAGCAGCGTTTCGACGTGCTCTTCGATGTCGCGGGCAGTCGTCCGTGGTCCGCATGTCGACGCGTGCTGAACAAGCAGGCGACGCTTGTGATGGTGGGTGCGCCAAAGGGCAATCGGCTGTTGGGTCCGCTGAGCCACATTCTCCGCATGCGTTTCGCATCAATAGGTAGCCGTCGAAAGGTCACATTCTTCGTGGCCAAGTTCAACAAGGCAGACATTCAAGCAATCGCCGACCTCATGGAAAGCGGGAAGGTGACGCCGATCATCGATCGGCGATACGACCTGAGCGAGACCGCCGACGCGATGCGTTATCTCGGCGAAGGCCACGCGCAAGGAAAAATCGTCATCACCGTGTAAGCGGTACGGTTGCACACGTGGCCGGCAAGAGCATCGAAGAGCGAGTGCGGTCGATCTGCATGGCGCTACCAGAGGTGACCGAGAAGCTGACCCACGGCGCGCCTGGGTTCTTCGTCAAGAAGCAGTTCTTGCACCTCTGGGTGAATGGCCATCACGCAGATCACTTTCCGCACCTGTGGTGTGCCGCGCCGCCAGGAGCGCAAGAGGAACTGGTCGAGACCGAGCCGCGACGGTTCTTCCGACCGCCGTACGTTGGCACGCGCGGTTGGCTCGGCGTCCGACTCGACGGCAAGGTCGACTGGGCCGAAGTCGCGGAGGTCTGCAAGGACGCGTACCGCGTCATCGCGCCACCAAAGTGGTCGCCGCCCTCGACGTGGACTAGCCGTCGGCGCGGTTGCGCCAACGGAACGAGCGCAGAGACCACAGCAGTCCGAGGACGATCCACACGCCGAGCACCAGCGCAATCCGACTGAGTTCCCACCCGCCGGTGACTTCGCGGACTTTTGCTCCGTCCGGTAAGAACGCGTAGCGCAACCCTTGGCACATCCACTTCAACGGGAAGACGGCGCCGATGTTCTGCAGCCAGCTGGGCACTTCGCTGTAGACGAAGAACACACCGGAAATGAACTGCAGCACGATCGCGATCGGCGAAACCATCGCCGGTGCCGACTGCCCATTCTTCGGGACCGACGAGAAGGCGATACCGCACAGTGTGCAGGCGGTGATGCCAAGCACATACACCATCGCGAACACTGCCCAATGTTTGGCATCGACGGGCAGCTCGAGGTCGAAGAACAACACACCGCATGCCAACATCAAGAACAACGAACACACCGAGACGACCGTCACCACACCGATCTTGCCGATGAAGAACGCGCTCTTCGGCATGGGTGTACCTCGTAGGCGTTTCAGCAGCCCGGCGTCGCGTTCCATCGCAATGGTGATGGCGAGGTTCTGGAAACTCGAAGTCATAATGCTTGCACCGAGCATGCCGGCGACGAAGTAGTTCACGAAGGGCGTGCCGGGAACAATTTCGTCCTGGCTGCCAAAGATCGACCCGAACAAGACCAGCAGGATCAGTGGGAACCCCATCGTGAACACCACTGCCTCGCGCTGGCGGAAGAACGACTTCAGTTCTGCACGGATTCGTGCCGCACAGATCGCGATGAAGCTGACACGCAGCTCACTCACGTTCGCGCCCGATCATCTCGAGGCCAATCATCGCTAGGTAGGTGTCTTCCAAACTTGGTCGCGTGACCTTCAGCTCGGACAACTCGCCCGGGTTTGCGGCAGCAAGTTCGCGCACGACCTGGGTAGGTGTGGCGGTCTCGATCTCGACCAACTGACCATTGGCGTTGCGGTAGCTGACCGTCGCGAGGGCAGTGCCGCGACCGCCCAGACCCCGCGGCGTATCCAACGCAATGAGGTTTCCATTGTTGATGACACCGACGCGATCGGCCAACGCTTCGGCCTCATCGAGGTAGTGCGTCGTCAACAGGATGGTGGTGCCCTCGGCGCGTAGCCCTTCGATCATCGACCAAAAGTGCCGACGCGCTTCTGGATCGAAGCCGGTTGTCGGCTCGTCGAGGAACAGCAACTCGGGTCGACCGACGATTCCCAGCCCGACGTCGAGCCGACGGCGCAGGCCGCCCGACAGCTGGCTCCCGCGCTGATTCGGGTGGTCGGTCAGACCGACCAGGTCGAGCACCTCGTCGATCGGTCGCGGCCGGGGATAGAACGACGCGAAGGTTGCGAGCGATTCGACAACTGTCAGTTCGGTGAGGTCCTTCGTTGATTGCAAGACGATCCCGATGCGTGCACGCCATCCGGCGTCGCCTTTTTCCGGATCGACGCCGAGCACGGTCACCTCGCCACTGTCGCGATTTCGGTAACCCTCGAGAATTTCGATCGCGGTGCTCTTGCCGGCGCCGTTTGGGCCGAGTAGCGCGAAAATCTCACCGATTTCAATGCGTAGGTCGAGGCCGTCCACGGCTTTCGTTGTCGCCGTCTTGCTTCGATAAGACTTGGTGAGGCCGGCAACATCGACCGCTGTCACATCGTCGATTGTGGCAGATTGCGTATACATTTTGCGAATGACCGAAACCGCCGATCGATTCGCGACAGCCGCGGCCGGATTTAGCAAGACCATCGCTGCAGTTCCAGCCGACGCGTGGAACAACCCGTCGCCGTGTGTCGGGTGGAATGCGCGCGACATCGTGCGCCATCTCGTCGAATGGGTGCCAGCGTTCTACGGTTCGAACGCGAATTTGACGTTTCCGACCGGACCGTCGGTCGACGATGATCCGGTCGGCGCGTGGGAGACCATGCGCGACGCAATTCTCGCAGTGCTGGCAGATCCGGCAACGTCCGCATTCGAGTTCGACAGTCGCGCAGGCAAGATGACCGTCGAGCAATCGATTGCGATGATCGTCACCGGCGACGTGGTGATTCATACGTGGGATCTGGCACGGGCGACAGGGCTCGACGAGACACTCGATCCGACCGAGGTTCACCGAATGTTCGAAGGTGCGCAACCGTTCGACGAGATTCTGCGCAGCTCCGGCCAATTCGGTCCGCGGGTCATCGTGCCCGACACAGCTGACGAGCAGACCAAATTGATTGCGTTCATGGGGCGTCAGCCCTGACGCGCAAGCTGATCATCGACACCGATCCTGGTGTCGACGATGCGATGGCGATCTTCATGGCGCTTGCATCGCCAGAACTCGATGTCGTCGGTCTGACCACGATCTTCGGTAACGCCGCGACCGCGGACACAACGCGGAACTCGCGGGTGCTGCTGGACACCGCGCTCCGTTCCGACATTCCAGTGGCAGCAGGCGCAGACAATTCGCTCACCGGGCAGTACGTCGGACCGGTTCCGTGGGTGCATGGCCACAACGGTCTTGGCGACGCGAGGATCTCCGAACCCAGCTGCCCGCCGGTCGCTGCGCCGGCGCACGAGTTCCTGTACTCGACGGTCGCGGCCAATCCGGGTGCCATCACGTTGTTGGCAGTGGGTCCGCTGACCAACCTCGGGCTGGCGCTCCAGCATCACCCCGACATCGCCGACCTCGTCGAGGAGGTCGTCGTCATGGGCGGCAACGCGCTTGTACCCGGCAACGCAACACCGGTGGCGGAGGCGAACATCAACAACGACCCAGAGGCAGCCGACCTCGTGTTCGGCGCGCGATGGCGCGTGACGATGGTCGGGCTCGACGTCACTCATCAGGTCAACCTGTCCGGCGACGCAATCGATCGCATCAGTGCCGTCGACACGCCAACTGCGGCGCTTCTCGCGGCAGCCCTTCCGTTGTATCGAAACTTCTTCGAAACGCGAAACGGCATCAACGGCATCTTCGTGCACGATCCGTCAGCCGTTGCTTATCTGCTCGACCCCGATGCGTTCACCACTGCTCAATGGCCGATCCGTGTCGAGACCGAGAGCTTCAGCCGCGGCAAGACCTGGCCAAACATGGGCGACACCGACGATTCCGCGCCACCAGCGTGGCGTGGTCGTCCGCCTGTCAACGTTTGCACCGGGGTCGACTCGTCGTGGGTGCTGCGACTCGTTGAGGAACGCCTCAGCCGCATGTGAGCGTCAGAGTTCGAGGCGAGCAATCCAGAGACCGGGCGCCTCGAGCTCGGCAGGTGTCGGCAACGGTTGTTCGCCGGCGAAGAAACTGACCAGCCCCTGCTCGCCCACGCGATCGACAACGCCAGCAGTGAACGTCTTGCCGCGCTGCACCTGTTCTTGTGTCAGCTGCAAGCCGAGCAGGCGTTGAACGAACACGTCGTCGGGGGACGACTCGAATCTGCGCCGGCGCACGGCCTCGGCAATGCGTAACGCGTCGCCGCCGACTACTCGAGCGGAGACACCGTCGACCAAATAGTCGACGGAGCCAACGACCGCCGCGATTGCCGCATCGAGTTGTGGCGCCAACGCAAGTTGTTCGGGCGATTGCACTGCGCCGAGCAACAACGCCGGGTCGGACAGCAACTGCTGCATGGCGGCCATCGGATCGCCCTCGGCGGCGTCGAGCGAGCCAAGATGCTCGGCGACGGCCGCCGCGTCCGGGCGGAAACCCCCGACGTGGCGACGTACAAGCGCGCTGAGCTGTTCGCTGAGTCGTTCGAAGCCGAACAACGTGTGGCCAATCATTTCTTGCGCGAGGACCCATAAGCGCATCTCGTCGACGGGCAAGCTCCAATCGAGGGCAAACTTATCGATGTTGGCTGGCACCAACATCAACGCACGATCACTGCGCGGTATCGGTAGGTCGTACTGCCCGAACGTGCGCGCTGCGAGGCGACCGACCATCGAACCAACGGCCATCCCCATCATCGCCGGCGCCATCATCTGACTGAGGTTGCTCATCATTGCCATCAACGGATCGACGTCGTCATCGCCGGTGTCACTCGCTGCCGGACGGCGCCCGAGCGAGGTTGCCAGTTCAGTGAACAGCGGGCGATAAGCCTCGAGCGCTCGCTGCGCCCACATACCCCGTGTGGCTGGCGCGACCTCGGGGAAGATCGTGTCGACACCGGTCAGATCGCGGACGTGCAGTTCGACGATGCGCGCCAGGTCGCCGAGGGCAATGCGTACCGCGGGGTCGACGTTGCCCTCGGTAATCGCGCGACCGGCGCTGTCGTTCACTTCACGGCTATTGGCGGCTAGCGCCGCAAACTGACGAGCTGCATCCCAGTTCAGTGGACCCTGACCAGCAAGGGCTTTGGCCAGATCACCGAACATCGGCAAGTTGGCAAACGGGTTGTCGCCGAATTCCGCAGGAGACGCGTCGTCTTCCATGCGCGCAGCTTATGAACACATTCTGAGAAACCGCTAGCGTCAAGCGCGATGAGTCCCGCGAGCACGGCAATTGCAGACAATGCGGATACCGCAGCGACCGCCAAGACTCTGGTGTGGGTGGGAAACGGGACCGGTGGGCTCGGCGCGCGGGTGCTGCGGCTGCTCGCCGCCAGTGACCGAATGCATACGGCGGAATCGAACTCGTGTGAGGTTCTGATCTGGCTCAGCGGCGACAACGCCGCGCCCGAAGATGGTGCGCTGTCGGGCTTTTCGGTTGCGCTCGAGGAGTGCCACAACGTGCGTCACGTGGTGCTGGTCTCGTCCGCGATGGTGTACGGCGCGTGGGCAAACAATCCGGTACCGCTGACAGAAGACGCGCTACTTCGTCCCGATGTCGAGTTTGCCTTCGCGCGTCAACTCGGAGCTGCGGAACAGCTGGTCGATGCGTGGCGTCGCGAGCTGCCTGGTCGCACCGTGACTGTCTTGCGCCCCGCAGTGGCGATGGCCGCCGACGACACCAGTCGCTTGGCCGCCGCACTGGCGGCCGGAATGGGCCAGCGCGTGGGCGAGGCCGATCCACCGGCGCAGTTCTTGCACCTCGACGATCTCGCCGACGCGATTCTGCTTGCTACCGAGCAGCTGCTGGATGGCGTGTTCAACGTGGCACCCGACGGATGGATCGCTGGTGAACGCGTGCGTGCACTCGCTGGTGCCGTGCCGCGATTGAAGCTGCCCGACCGCGTCAACGAAGTTGTCACCAACTTGCGCTGGCGCTTCCAACGTGGCCCAATTCCGCCGGGGTTGCGCAGCTACACGCGTTCGACCTGGCTGGTCGCGAACGATCGGTTGAAAGCCGCGGGGTGGCAGCCGAATGTGACGAACGAGCAGGCATATGTCGAGGGCACCGAAGGCAAGTGGTGGACAATGGTGTCGCCAAAGCGCCGTCAGGAAATCACGCTGGTCGCTTCCTCGGTGGGTGCGCTGGCGCTGTTGGCATTCGTCGTGCGGGCCGTACGTCGCGCCCGCCGATCGCGCGGCGTCTAACTAGCGCCCAACTCGACGGTCATCGTTAGGTCTTCACCGTTGGCGTTTCGAATCGTCAGCTGCACTGTGTCGCCGGGCATCAGGCCCGACAACGCTTCGACGAACGTCGCATTGTCTGCGACAGGCGTGTCGCCGATCGCGATGAGAATGTCGCCGTTGCGCAAGCCCGCCGTCGCCGCGGGTCCACCGGGATCAACCGCGTTGATGACGAGTTGGCCAGCGGCGTTCGAGTCGAACACAATGCCCATCCAGATCTTGCCCGACCAGTCGGCCAGCGTGCGCTGCAAACCCTCGATGTCGCCGATCGCAACGAACTGTCCGCCATGCGCGTGCGAACACAACGCGACGAGATCGCCGTCCTGATTCATCAGCGGTGTGCCCTCACGAATGGCATCGTCGTAGGCGAAGGTGTCATCGAGCGTGCCGTCGGGGCCGACCGTGAACGTGAATGCGCCCTCGCCCGTAACTGTCAACTCGTCACCGGGTGAAATCTCGGCGACAGTGAACGCCATTGCTTCGGGCTCCGTGTGTGTGGCCAGTACCGCGAGTCCGCTGTCTTGATCGACGAACAGCACCTGTGCCATTTCGGTGCTGCCGTCGGTGAGGAGTAGCTCCACCGTGTCGTCGGCGGAGACCGCATATGCAGTGGTGATCACGAGACTGCTCCCGCTGACGGCGACGGCGACCGCGCCGTCCTCGAGTGTCTTGGTTTGCTGCACGTTGTAGGTGGGCATAGGTGCTGGCGGATCAACGGTCTTGAGCACGGTCGTGGCTGGCGCGACCGTGTTGGACGAAATGGTGCTCGTGGTGGGTGTGTCGGACAAGCGCAGCGATGTGCTGACCACCAGCGAACCGGTCGCGAGGGTCGAACGCACGCTGACGACGGCGCTACGCCCGGCCCGCGTCGGCAACATCGTCCACAGCACGGCGAGCGCGATCATGACGCCGATCGCTCCGGTGGTGGCCGTAAGGCCGCGGCCGATGATGATCGGTGGCTCCGACAGCATCCACGCTTCGCGGCCCACCTCGCTGGGGTGTCGCCAGTCGCGTTCGTGAGCGGGTAACGGCGCGGGTTGCTCGTTGTCGTCGTTCAGTTCCCCGGCTGTCACGAACGGGAGAGGTTAGTGAGCATCGTCGCGCAAGTGGCATCGCGCGAGCCGTGGTCCCGGTGGCTGGGGCCCTTCTCAGGGCTACCATGAGCTGTTGTGCATCCTCCCGCAACAGGTACTTCCTGGTTGGCAATCACCGACCTCGTATTGCCGATAGCGGCTGTGTACGAGTGGTGTTTGCAGCCCGAATGTGGAGCCGTCGTGGTGTTCAGTGGCATCGTTCGCGATCACGCCACTGACGAGAACGGCAACCTGCGAGCCGACGTCACGCACCTGTTGTACGAGGCGTATGAAAGCCAGGCCGTGCCGGCGTTCGCGGCGATCGAGGCCGAGCTGCGCAGCCGCTGGCCGCAGACGGGGCGGGTCGTGATGTTGCACCGAATTGGCGTCGTGTCGCTCAGCGAGAGCTCGGTATTGGTCGCCGTCAGCGCTCCGCATCGGCACGAGGCCTTCGACGCGGCGCGCTTCGCGATCGATGCCGTCAAAGCCAGCGCTCCGATCTGGAAACACGAGACATGGGCGCAGGGTGCCGATTGGGGTATCTCCGAGCAGGCAGTTAGGCGCACTTCGTGACCTGGGTTTACGTGGCGGCGGTGGTGGTGCTGGTCGTGGCGGCTTGGTTCTTGCGCGGCAGGCGGCCAGATTCTGGAATGACGAGTTATCGCAAACACATCGACGCGCTGTCATCCGATGCGCGCCGCGGTGTCCGCGAAGTCCACGACCGCAATCGGAACTCCAAGCCCCGCGACGGCACAGGGTCTTAAGCGATGGCACGCGACCTCGCAATCGATCTTGGTACGGCCAACACGTTGGTGTACATGAAGGGTCGCGGCATTGTGCTGAACGAACCTTCGGTGATCGCCGTCAACCGACAGACCGGCGAGGTTTTGGCAACTGGCCGCGAGGCCTGGCAAATGATCGGACGCACACCCGGTTACATCGTCGCCGTCCGCCCGCTGCGCGGTGGCGCGATCACCGACTTCGAAATCCCCGAGCGCATGATTCGGTTGTTGCTGCAACGTGTCGGTGTCAGCCGATTCACGCGACCGAAAGTCGTCATCTGTGTGCCGTCGGCGATTACCGAGGTCGAGCGTCGCGCCGTCACCGATGCGGCTCGGCGTGCAGGTGCGGCCGATGCGCAACTCATCGAGCAACCAATGGCTGCGGCGATCGGTGCCGACCTACCGATCGATGAGCCGATCGGCAACATGGTGATCGACATCGGCGGTGGCACTAGCGAATCGGCGGTGATCAGCCTCGGCGGCATCGTCGCGCTGGAAGCGGTGCGTGTTGGCAGCTTCGATATCGATGCGTCGATCCAGGCATACGTACGCCGCGAACACGGCATTGCCATCGGTGAACGCACAGCCGAGGAAGTGAAGATGGCAATTGGTTCCGCTGCCGAGACCGAAGACGAGAGTCAAGCCGAAGTGCGCGGGCGCGATCTGATGACAGGTTTGCCGCGCACAGTTGTGCTCACGCCGGAAGAAGTTCGGTTCGCGATCGACGACACACTGACCAGCATCATCGACTCGGTGAAGCGCTGCCTTGCAAAGGCCCCGCCCGAGTTGGCGCAGGACTTCCTCGTGCGCGGCATGTACATGGTTGGTGGTGGCGGGCTGCTACGCGGACTACCACAGCGCATTGAGAAGGAAACCAACGTCCCAGTGCGAATGTCGGAGATGCCACTCGAAGCTGTTGTCATGGGCGCCGGCCACTGCATCGAGCACTATGACGCGCTGAAGACGATGTTTATGGGCGCCCGCCGCTGATGCGGATTGTCGATCAGACGCACGCACTCGACTCCGGCCTCGCGGCAATCCGCAAGCAGTACCAAGTTCCCACTGGGTTCGCGCAAAGTGTTGCCACTGCCGCCGATTCCGCGGCGAAACGCAAGCCGACCGAACACGTAGATCGCACCGATTGGCCGTTCGTGACGCTCGACCCGGCGACAAGTACGGATCTCGATCAAGCATTCACCATCGACCGCGTTGGCGATGACCTGCTGTTGCACTACGCAATCGCCGATGTTGCGTGGTTCGTCAACGATGGCGATGTAGTCGATACCGAGGCATGGCAACGCGGCAATACCCTCTATCTGCCCGATGCGAAGGCAGGGCTTTATCCGCCGGTGTTGGCCGAAGGTGCCGCCAGCTTGTTGCCCGATGGTCCGCGACCTGCCGTCATCTTCCACGTCCGGCTTTCACCCGACGGGTTGGCGAGACTGGAAGGTGCTGAACGAGCGATCGTGCGTAGTCGCGCCAAGCTCGCGTACGACAGCGTCAAGCCGTCGGAGCTTCCTGATCAGTTTGACGAGTTCGCCCGGCGCGTGACGGCGGCGGCCGACGCGCGCGGAGCCGGCACGCTGTCGCCACCCGAGCAAGCCGTCGAGCATCGAGAAGGCGGCGGATATCGATTGGAGTTCCGTCCGCGTTTGGCGAGTGAGGCCAAGAACTCTGCAATGTCGTTGGCGACCAACTTGGCGGTGGCCGACGTGATGTTCCGTGCCGGTATCGGGTTGTTCCGTGTGATGGCGGGGCCAGACGAGCGGGCGCTGCGCCGCTTGCGCCACACCGCGCACGCATTCGGGCTGGCGTGGGATCGCGACGAATCGCTCGAGTCGTTCACTCGTCGCCTCGATACGAGCCGACCTGCCGATGCCGCGTTCGCGATGGCGGTACGTCGCGCAGGTGGCGGTGCCGACTATGTGACATTCGAGGCAGGCACGACACCATGGCACGCGGCGATGGCGGCAACCTACGCCCACGTCACGGCACCATTGCGGCGACTCGCCGACCGCTACGTCGTGCAAACCGTGCTTGCGTTGGTCAACGGTCGTGAAGTGCCCGAGCACGTGAAAGCGGCACTTCCGAAGCTGCCCGCGACGATGGATCGCGCGCAAGCGGTCGCGAGTCGCATTGAACGGGCCGTCATCGATCTAGCCGAAGCCGTCACCATGAACGGTCGCGAAGGTGAGATCTTCGATGCGGTGGTAATCGACGACGACGAAGCGGCGACGCGCATCGAACTGTGCGATGTTGCCGTGGTCGCCAAGGTACAAGCGCGTAGCGTCCACCCAGGTGATGAGATTCGCGTGAAGTTGGTGGCCGTCGATCTCGTCGGACGCAATGTCGAGTTCGCGCGCGTCAGTTAGTTGTGTGCGTCAGGCTGCATCGACGCGCAGGATGCTGCCGGCGTTGTAGGCGAGCACATACAGTTCGCCGTTCGGGCCATCGACAATCGCGCTGACGCTGCCGACATTGCCCAGCGTCAACACAATCGGCGCCGTGCCAGGCACCTGCAGCAAGGCGTAGACATTGCCGTTACAGAAGTCGCCGAACAGGTACCAACCGCGTAGAGAGGCGATCGCCTCACCGCGGTACAGGGCGCCGCCACTGACGGAACAACCCTCGCCGTGCGAATACTCGTAAATCGGCGGGATCGCACCTTCCGCGGACTGATCACCGTTGTAGGCGTGCGTTCCCTCGAGCGCGCTCCACCCGAAGTTCGCACCGCGGCCGGCACCATCGCTTGCGAGCACAACGTCGACTTCTTCCCAGTCGCCTTGGCCGACATCGGCGATCCAGAGGTCACCTGTTGCGCGGTCGAAGTTGAAGCGCCACGGATTCCGCAGACCGATCGACCAGATCTCTGGTACCGCGCCAGCAACGCCGACATAGGGGTTGTCGGCGGGCACCGTGTACGGCTGGTCACCGCTCGCTCGTGGATCGATGCGTAGCAACTTGCCCAACGGCTGAGTCAGATTCATTGCGCGACGCTCGGGGTCGCCGCCGGAACCGCCGTCGCCCATGCCGATGTACAGCATTCCGTCGGGGCCGAAGACGACGTCGCCGCCATTGTGATTCGGGTACGGCTGAGAAATCGTGATCACGGTGCGTCGGCTGGCCTTGTCGAACACTCCGTCGGCGCCGACGACGAACTCGTCGATCACGGTGTCACCAGAGTTGTCGGTGTAGTTGATGTAGGCCAATGACTCCGTCGGGTGAAATGCCAGACCGAGCAAGCCCTGCTCGCCACCGTATGCCACTAGCTCTCTGACGTCGAGCACCGCCGCACCGCGCACACCGTCGACGACAGACGCGATGACTCCGGGCTGGTCGACGACGTAAAGCGCGGGGTCGCCGGCGCGCCACGCGATGTCGACCGGTGCTTCGAAACCATCGAGGTAGGGCGTCAACACGACCGAGCCTTCGACGAGCGGAGCGGTCACGACTGGCGTAGTGGTGTCGGCCGCGACGGTCGATGCTGGGGCGGTGTCGCCGACTGCCGTTGTCGCACTTGACGACGCGATCGATGATTGCCCTGAACCCTCATCTGCCGCGCACCCAGCTGCGGCCAATGCGAGGACTACTAGTAGTGGTTGAACGGCAAGTGTTCGACAGGCCTTCATCGTTGCGCAACCCTCACTAGGCCCTCCTGCACGACACTGACGGCAAGCGTGCCCTCGGTTGTGTACAGGTTGCCTCCAGCGAGCCCGCGGGCAGAACCGATGGAGATCGGTCGTTGGTCGTACAGCAGCCAGTCATCGGCGCGAAATGGTCGATGGAACCACATCGCGTGATCGAGGCTCGCGAGCTGCATGCCCGGAGCATCGAGCGTCAGCCCGAAGGGAAGAAGTGAGGTGTCGAGCAGTGTCATGTCGCTGGCATACGTGACGATGCACGCGTGCAGCGTCGGGTCTTCGGGCAATACCCCATCCGCTCGTAGCCAAACACGTTGCCCGTGTTGCGGGCTGCCGTCGCGGCCGAATGGATCGCCATCGACGTAGCGAACATCGATAGGGCGCGGGCGTTCGTACCATTCGCCGAGGCGAGCTTTGTGTGGCTCCATCCGCGTCCTGAAATCCGGAAGCGTGTCGGCCGCAGGTACGCCGAGTGGCATCGGCAGTTGGTAGTCGAGCCCGGTCTCGAGGACATGGAAGCTGGCCTGCAGGTTGAAGATCGCGCGGCCGTGCTGAACAGCAACGACGCGCCGAGTGCTGAAGCTCTTTCCGTCGCGAATGCGATCGACCTCGTAGAGAATCGGCGCGTTCGGATCGCCCGGCCGCAAGAAGTAAGCGTGCAGCGAGTGCACCATTCGGCCAGGGACGTCGACCGTTCTTGTTGCAGCAACAAGCGCCTGACCGGCGACCTGACCACCGAACACTCGCTGGCGATTCTCGTCAGGGGAGACGCCGCGGAACATGTTCACCTCGATCGCTTCCAGATCGAGCAGGGTCACGAGGTCGTCGAGCGCAGTCATTGTCCGTGCATTGTGCCGCCCGGGAGTATGGTCGCCACCGTCAGGCGTTCTTTTGAACGCCGCGCCCTGAGAGAGGAACTCGATGGCAGTAGTTGCGATCTTTTCAGCCGTAGGTGCCGTGATGATGCTGGTCGGTGCATTTTTCCTGATCCGCAGCAGGATGTTTCTCAGCAGGGCACAAACCGTCAAGGGCACCGTCATCCAAATGGTGTACCGGGGTTCCAGTTCGTCAGATGGCGGCGGTGGATATTCGCCTGTCTACCAATTCACGACATCCGATGGCCAGAACATTGTGAAACAGGACAGCCTGTCGACCAACCCGCCGCGGTTCCAAGTTGGTCAAGAGCTCGATGTCTTGTATGAATCTGACAAGCCGCAAAAAGCCCGCATCAACAAGTGGATGAATCTGTATTTCTTGCCAACACTGTTTTGGGGCATGGGTCTGATCTTCGTCGGCGTCGGTGTCGTTATTCAGTTATCCAGCTGAGCTGAAATGCTGCCCGATCGGTCGCTACCCGCCGCGCTGCGCGCTCATGCGCTGGCCGCGAAAGGTTTCATGCCGGCCGACGAGGGCGATGCGCTGTTTGATGCCGCCGTTGCTGCAGGTGAGGCGGTTCCCGGGTTGCCGTTCGTCGAGGTTGGTTCCTATTGCGGTCGCAGCACGGTGTGGCTAGGAGCCGCTGCGCGCGCGTGCGCGACGGTTGTGTTTGCGGTCGATCATCATCGCGGCAGTGAGGAGAATCAAGCGGGCTGGGAGCACCACGACCCGTCGCTGGTCGATCCTGGCAGCGGGCTGATGGATACGTTGCCGACGTTTCGCGACACGATTCAAAGTGCTGGTTTGGACGATGTGGTCGTTGCTGTCGTTGGTCGATCGGCTGTAGTTGCCGCGCAGTGGGCGACGCCGCTCGCGTTCTTGTTCATCGATGGTGGCCATGGCGAGGAACCGGCACGCCTGGATTACGAAGGGTGGACCCGACACGTCGTCGTTGGTGGCACGTTGGCAATTCACGACGTGTTTCCCAACCCGGCCGACGGAGGACGTCCACCCTACGAACTGATCTACCGACCAGCGATCGAGAGCGGGCGCTTCGAACTCTGCGCTGCAACAGGCAGCTTGCGCGTACTACGACGCATAGGGTGACGGCATGTTGCGGAGGCCTGCCGTCATCATTGGATTGTGTTCAGCGGCTGCACTCTTTGCCGGCGCATGCGGAGGGAGCGACGAAAGGTCGACCTCGACCCGTCCCGGACTGTCGACGAGCTTGTTCTTCAAAGCCGTGCAAGTAATCGTCAACCTCGCCACCGGCGACCCCGACAGTGTCGTTGATCTCAATGCCTGTCCGCTGGGTGATTTCGATACGTTGGTCGCGAAAGCGCCTGCCGAGGTGCAAGCGGTGGCAGTCGCGGATGCGCAACTCTTCGCATACGTGTACCAGCCTGAAGGTCAAACGCCACATGTGCAATGCGGTCGCGGGCATTTGGGCGCGTATACCGGTGAACTACCTGGAGATAACTTCCGCGCCGACCTTGTTGCGCTACTGCCTGATTATGTCCTGACCTTCGACGACGAGCGCGCTTACCGCGCCGGCACCGTCGTACGTTTCTGTGCTGAACCGATCGGTGCTGATGGTGAAGGCTTCTGTGAGGCCGATTGGTTCAATTACCACGTATGGCTTGGCGTGTTCATCGACGATGAGAGCCGGTCGTCGGACCTTGCTGAGCAGTGGTTGATCGCGATCCTCGACGATGTAGTCGCCAACGTTCCAGAGTTCGCGCCCAGCATTCAGCTCGCGGGTTAGGGTGACCAACATGTCGAAGAACGCGAAATTCATTGTTGGTGTGTGCTCAGTCGTTGCGCTATCCCTTGGCGCATGTAGCGACGACAAGTCTGATTCCAATTCCGACGCGTCACCCACTGATGCAATGGTTCCGGCGATTCGATCGCTTGTGACGCTCGCCGCTGCAGGCCCGGGTAAATCGGTCGGGCTCACTGCGTGTCCACTCGGCGACTTCGACACGCTGGTCAGCAAAGGGCCCGACGAGGTGCAAACCCTTGCGGCTGGGGCAGAAGGTGAGCTGGTGACGTATGTGTTCCAAACCGCCTTAGAGGGCGAGCCGGCGCACCTGCAGTGCGGCCGCGCCGAGTTGGGCGCGTACACCGGTGAGGTGCCGAAAGGCGATTACCGCGACGACCTTGTTCATCTGCTCGAAGACTTCATCGTCACGTTCGAACCCGACAGCGTTTACCACGAAGGCACAATCGTTCGGTTCTGCACCGAAGTCGTCGGTGTCGGTAGCGGCGAGTTCTGCGAGGCCGACTGGTACGACGACAACGTGTGGGTTGGCGTGTTCATGTCCGGAGACTCTCGATCGTCGGAACTGGCCGAGCAGTGGCTGGTTGCGATTCTCGACGATGTCATCGCCAATGTTCCGCAACTGGCGCCAGACATTGAGGTTGCCGCCTAGCCGTTGCACTACTTAGCCGTTGCACTACTAGCCGAACTGCACGCCCTGCGCCAGCGGTAGCGAGTTGCTGTAGTTAATGGTGTTGGTCGCGCGCCGCATGTAAGC
>JANWKM010000063.1 GCA_025451395.1 Ilumatobacteraceae bacterium | reverse complement strand
CCTCGGCCGTCGGGCGTTTTCGCGTCGAAGAGCTTGCGTGGGGGAACGTGTCGTGTGTCGTTGCGGGCACCGGCTATACCGGCGAAGCTGGCGTTGAGATCGCAGTACCCGCCGATGCCGCATCCCAACTTTGGGACGCGATCTTGTCGTGCGGCATCGTGCCCGCCGGCTTGGGCGCGCGCGACACACTGCGACTGGAGGCAGGTTTGCCGCTTCACGGCCACGAACTCGGCCCGGGCATCACCACACTGCAGGCCGGCCTCGGTTGGGTAGTGGCGTGGGGCAAGGAAAGTTTCCGCGGCCGCGCCGCCCTCGCGGCTGAACGCGACCGAGGTGTCAGTCGGCTATTGCGTGGCATCGCGACCGAGGGCCGTCGCCCGGCGCGCGCCGATTGTGCGGTGATGTTGGCTGGCAAGCAGATCGGCATGGTGACCAGCGGCAACTTCTCGCCGGTGCTCGAGCACGGCATCGCGATGGCATTCCTGCCACCGACCATCGAGGACGGATGCGAAGTAACGATCGATGTCCGCGGCACCGCGTTGTCAGGCCGCGTCGTACCGATGCCCTTCGTTGCCAAGAAGTAAGAGACCGGCAGCCGACCCGTACCACGACTCGAGCAATTCAGACGGTGTCATGAAAGCGAATCGATCGCGTAGCCGATGTGAGAGCAAATGATCGACGTTGCGGACAACGTTGGCAAGTCGCCCCGGATAGGCGCCAGCGTCGCTTCGAATCGTCAAACTGAGAAAGGTAGGCGCAGCAAGTAGCCCATCCACCATCGGCGCGAACACCCCTGGCGGGAGATCCAGATGCACCGTGACGTAGTCGGCTGCACGACCGGCCGGCGCCTGCAGAATCCTCGGCGTATTGGCCAGTTCGATTTTTGTGCCCGCCACCCTCACCCGGATCTCGTGTTCGCGCCCGTCGTTGATCGGCCTCGGCGTCGCCAACCGAAACGAATACTTGCCGTCGGCCTTTCCGGCTGCTTCGAGATCCGGCCGGTAGCCGGTCGCGCCGACGGTGGCGAACACGTCGCCGTCGCACAGTATGTCGACATCGAGTTGTCGCTCAGGCTGAGTGCGATCCCATACCCAACCTTCGATCGCGTCGGTCGTCGCCGCGTCGTGCGTGCCTTCATAGTCAGCCGCGTTGGCTGCATAGTCAGCCGCGCATTCCGCCGGAGTTAACGGCTGCGCGCGCGGAGTGGCAGCCCAGTCGGTTGGCACAGTGCTGACCGGAATGATGTACAGACCTGCGTTATTGCCGTCCATCGACGAGTCGGCCGTCGTGAAGGCTCCGTGCGCCGGGCGATATGGAAGACGGGGCGCGTTCGAATAGTCCGGGAATGTCCCCGTGAAGTCGTCAACAGCCGTGGTACCCGTCAGCCCCGGCTCGACGGTCAGATCGCAAATCGTGCCCAGGCGGCGCAATAGGTCGATCGTCTCGTCGTTCATCCAGTGATCACCAAACCGGAACAGTTGACACGGACGACCAAAGCTCAGCTCGAACGCCGAGAATCCCGACTCGACGCACTTCGATACCCAGGATTGATCCGCGAAGTTCTGTATCCAGTAGTTCCCCTCATCGTGCCACTGCGACGGGTGTACGTGCAGTCCGATCTCGTCGCCACTTGCCGCCAGCGTGTCGAAGATGGTGCCATACCGCGCGGCCGCCCAACCAGCGGATCCGTAGACCTGTGTGATCTGAGGATCCATGCGAACGAACCACGACATATTGGCGCGACGTTGGGTGGCAACTTCGAGACGCGATCGGAGTTGTTTCACCAACTCCACGATGCGCTCGAAGCCGACCCAGTCGCATCGCGACAACGGATCGAGCGAGCGGGTGTCGGGCTCGACATCGCAGCACAGGAGAATAGGGATGGTCTTCGTCATGGCGATCAGGTCGGCAGCCTATTCATCGCTAGGCCGCTCGTCGGACGACGCATCGCCCCGCGGATCACGCCGCGTTTCGTTTTGGTGGGCCGGTGGTCATGGTGGTGCCGTCGGGGTGTGTGATCGTCAATGTGCGGTCGTCGGCGAGATGTAGGTCCCAGCCGCCGGAGTGCACCAGTGTGTGGTGTTTGACGCAGATCGGTAGCAGGTTGCAGAGGTCGGTGCGTCCGTAGCGGCGCCACCATTTGACGTGGTGGATCTTGCACAGGTCGAAACGGGCAGCGCAGCCGGGGATCGCACAGGTGGCGTACATGGCGCGTAGTGCGCGGCGTTGGGCGCGGTTGGCGAGGCGAGTGGTGCGCCCGAGGTTCAGTTCGCCGGGGGCGTGGATGACGACGCCGTTGCGTACGACCACGGTGTGCACGTCGGCAACCTCAAAGAGTTCGACAAGGACGCGGTGGGGGATCTCGACCGGTAGTCCCCAATCAACAGTTGGGGCACCCGTGGCAGGGTCGGGGGTCGTGCTGTCGACCACGACCACGATCTCGGCGCGGCTAAGTTTGATGCCTTTGCCGTCGATGATCTTCAACAGCGCGTGGGCGCGTAGGAAGGCTTGTTTGTCGAGCGGGTCGCTGGGGCAGCCGTCGGGGGTCTTGTCGTGGAACAGGGCTTCGGTGGCGGCAGTGATCTTGTTGTACAGCTTGACACCGGTGACCGGATCAACGGTCAGCGTGAAGATGTTCATTCCAGTATCCAGTTCGGTGCGCATCAGCAGGCGAACGGCAGCGCGCTGACGCTCGAGACGGGTCATGCCGTCGTCGGTGGCCAACCGTCGCTCCTCGGTGCGTAGCGTGCGGGCGAACTCGTCGGGTGTCGAGTTGGCCGCGATCGTGACCAGGCGTTGCGTGTCGGCGAGCAGGGTCGCCTGCTGGCTGCTGTCGAGGCGGCGCAAACTGCCCGAGAGTTGGTCGAGGTGGCCGGCGGCGATGCGGCCGTTGGCGAGCGCATCAGCAAACGATGGTGCGGCCTGTGCGATGAGCGCGCGGTGGACCACCCGTTCCGCGTCGCGACTGTTGCAGCGTGAGGCTCGCGCGACGACGCATTCGGCGGGGGCGCCCATCGAGCTCAACGCTTGTGCGTAGGCAATCTTTTGTGCAGCGCACCACGCCTCCAACTGTGTGACGGCGCCGATCGCGGCTACCACTGCCTCGCGGTCGCGGGAGTGGGCATCGGCAGCCATCGCGGTATCGCCCAACTGAATGAACTGGGCACGTTGCATAGCCATCACCTCCCTCACACGCATCGACTGGGGTTGCGGTCGGTGTCGTCAAGAGGACAGCGACAATATGCCAGGGGAAGTGGCAAACAGAACTCTAGTTCTCAGGTGTGACAGAATGCAACCCCAAACCCAAAGAAATCTCAGAAATCTTTTCGGGGCCGATTTAGAGCAGTCGGCGATCGGTTGCCCACGCGGTGAGTTCGTGACGGTTAGAGAGCTGCAACTTGCGCAGGACCGACGACACGTGGGTCTCGACTGTCTTCACTGAAAGATGAATGCGCCCGGCGACTTCCTTGTAGGTGTAGCCGCGGGCGATCAGCCGCAGCACCTCCTGCTCGCGCGGCGTGAGCCGATCGAGATCGGGGTCGCTGGTCACCGGCTTCGTCGACGAGAATGCATCGAGGACGAATCCGGCCAGTCGGGGAGAGAACACCGCGTCGCCGGCATGGACGCGCCGGATCGCGTCGAGCAGCTCGTCGTGAGTGATCGTCTTCGTGACGTACCCACGGGCGCCAGCGCGGATGATCGCGATGACGTCTTCGGCGGCATCCGATACCGACAGCGCCAGGCACTTGGTATTGGATGTCGAATCGGCGAGCGCTTCCAGAATCGCCACACCACCGCCGTTGGGAAGATGTACGTCGAGCAGCACAACGTCAGGCTTCTTGGCTCGGATCGCATCGATCGCCTCATCGACGGTGCCGACATCGCCAACGATGTCCACCGAATCCCCGATCTCGGCGTTGACGCCAGATCGGAAGAGCGCGTGATCATCGACTACGAGCACCCGAATGGGAACGCTCAACGCGGCACCGTCAGTTCCCACTCGGTGCCCTGCCCGGGACCGGACTCCAGCACCGCGCGACCACCGGCACGTTCGATGCGATCGCGAATCGATATTGCGATACCTCGCCGGTCACTGCCGATCGTGGCCGCGTCGAAACCGACACCTTTGTCGCGAACGAAGGCAGTAATGACATGCGCCTCGACCTCGAGATAGATGCTCACCTGATCGGCGGAGGAGTGCTTAGCGGCGTTGACCGTTGCCTCGCGGACCGCGAGCAGCAGCGACTCGGTAGCAGTAGTCAACTCGGCGTCGCCGACCACGACCAGATCGACCGGCAGTCCGTGGTCGAGCTCGACCTCAGCAGCGATCTCTTCCGCGCGGGTGCTCAGCGTCCCGATCGTGACACCGGGCTTGTCGTTGTAGAGCCAGCTACGAAGCTCACGTTCTTGTCGGCGAGCGAGCATCAGCATCCGCCGCGGATCGTCCGTCGCCCGTTGCATCAACGCGAGGGTCTGGAGCACCGAGTCGTGAAGTTGCGCAGCCATCGCGTTGCGCTCGACATCGCGTATCCGCTCGCGCTCGTCGTCGCGTACGTGCGCGGTCAGGCGGCCGATGTAGGGACCGATCAAGACCGCGGCGCCCGCCAACGCCATCGCCACCGCGGCGAGCGCGGCCGGGAGTTGCTCGAGCTTCACACCCCGCGCGACGAGCGCGACGACACCCGCAAAAGCGAGCGCGCCACCAGCCAGCGAACGAAGCGGGGTAGCTCGCCCCTGCAGCACGCGCTCAAGAGGATCGGTGACCTTGCCTCCGCCTCGGCTGCGGTACCAAACCAGCGCCGATCCACTGGCAACCACGATGGCTGACAGCATCAGCGCATCGCCCGGCCAGAGGCCAACGTTGCGAGCCGCGAACAGCAGCGCACCGATCGCCGCAGCCGCTGCCAGTGATCGGGCGGAGGCCAACCGCGGATCTACCGGTACGACCACATCATTGTCAGTCGCTGCCGAGCTCAGCGCCCAGCAACCGAGATACAAGATGACGCCGATCCCACCGGTAAGCGTGAGCAACAGCAAACCGATACGAATGAGATACGCATCGACCCCGTACTTGCGGGCGAAGCCACCGGCAACACCCAGCATCATTCGATCGGTCGACGAGCGAACGAACAGAGATCGCCGTTCGAGCGTGTCGACCGCAGGCTGCGTGCGCATCACTCCATCGTGCCATCGATGCGCCCATTCCGCATCCAACAGGCACCCTGATTGCCGGCAACCGATATCAGGGTTCAACCAGGGTTGTCCCCGATGGTGCGGCCGAACGGTCGTCCCTACGGTGGCGTGCATGAGCAAAGTCGACACTGAACCCAGACAACTCCCTCCACCCACAGTCCCGTCGGACGACGACATGAACCCCCCACGCGAAATGCGTTGGGCACGATCTGAGGATCGAGTCCTGTTCGGCGTTGCCGGCGGGCTTGGGCGAGCACTCGCAATCGATCCGCTGGTCATTCGGATCGGCTTCGTCGCGCTGGCACTGTTCAGCGGCGTGGGAGTGTTGCTGTATCTCGCCGGATTGGCCGTCCTCGCCGACTCGCTGTCCTCACGCCCGACATCGCCGCTTCGACGAATCGCCGGCGGTGTCCTGGTCATCATCGCGCTCGCCGGATTGTTCGGCGGCGGCGCGTCGCTGCCCGGCGCTGGCTGGGTGCTCGCACTGGGCCTTGCCGGTATCGCGATGGCGCTGTGGCGAGGTAGTGGCACGGTCGATACACATGCCGCGCCGCTGACGGACGAATCGCTCGCCGCATCCAGGCCCGATGCCGCCTACCGTCGAACCTTCGACGACACCGAGCCCTGGACGCCTGAGCCGGCGCAACCCCGGCCTCGTTCTGCACTCGGGTCGTTGACGATCGGTGCCGCAACTATCGCGGCAGCGATTGTCTGGATGGCCAACAGTGGCGCCGAAAACCGCGGCACTGTCACGCTCAGCGTCGCGACAATCGTTCTCGGCGCAGGACTGTTGGTTGGTGCGTTCTTCGGTCGCGCTCGCTGGCTGATCATTCCAGCAGCGTTCGTCGCTGCCGCAGCGGTGGCAGCGTCTGCGATCGCGTTTGCCGGCGTCGG
>JANWKM010000062.1 GCA_025451395.1 Ilumatobacteraceae bacterium | reverse complement strand
GGAACGGTGGTGTCTGTGCAGCATCGACAACTGCGCGCAACTCGAACTCTTCACCATCGAAGTCGTCGACCATGAGCGCGCGATCCTCGGTACCCACCAACTCCTTCACCAGATCACCGATTGCCGACAGCATCAGCGACTCGTCGTCGCCGGTGATCAAATAGCACGCCATAATGGCTTCAGATTGGCACACGCGCCACGCTTCCTCGCGAGTGCCACCACCACAACCACGCCGCTAACGCGATGAACCAGTACGCCGCACTCCATATCGGGGCTGGCTCGATCGCGTAACCGACCTGCGCAACGAGCGCGACCCAATGGGTGCCCCATTCGGCAGGAAGCATCACCAGTTCCTGCAGCGGTGTTGGTAGCCAAGCGGCGACAATGCCCGCGGGAAGTCCGTACAACATCACGAATCCGGCGACGGGAACGGCCAGCAGATTCGCCGGCAACGACACAACCGGCAGTCGGTGGAACACCAACACACTCGGCAATGCGACACCCAACTGTGCGCCGATCGTGACCGACAGTGGGAGCCGCAACCACAGCGGGCCGGGTAGTCGGTTGCACAGCCATGGACCCAATACGCAAACCCCTGCCGTCGCGCCCACCGACAGCCAGAAACCCACCGACCACACGAGCAGTGGATCGAGTACCACCAGCGTGATCACCGCCAGCGCCAAGAGGCGAACCGGTGATGATTGCGCGCCGCGCACGAACGAGGTTGCGGCCAGCATCGCCATCACGCCCGCGCGCAGCACGGACGGTTCGAAGCGAGTGAGCGCCATGAACCATGCCACTAGTCCAACAGTGGCCGCCCAGCGCCACCACGGCCGTAGGCGACGCAGCAACGGCAGCGCGGCCGCGAGCACGAACGCGACGTTCTGCCCCGAGACCGCCGTGAGGTGCGAGAGCCCGGAACCGCGGAACGCCTCGATGACTTCGACTCGCTGGCGCACGTCGTCGCCGATGACGAGTCCGGTGAACAGCGCAGCGTCGTCGTTGTTCATCGTTGTCTCGGCCACATTCCGCAGCGATCGCCGAACACGATTGCTCGCGCGATTGACGGCGGCACCGTCGAGCGCGTCGCCGATCACGGTTGGGGTGAAGCGGCCAACAACGTGTCGAATCGCGGCCCGGTGCGCACCCGATGTCAACTCGGCTCGACGACCCTGCAGCCACAAGTACTCGCCGGCCTGGCGATCTGCCAGCTTGCGCCGCTGCGAGCCGTACAACCACGCATCGAAGCGTTCGCCTTCGATCTCAAAAGTCGCGCGCAGACCCCGACCGAACGGGGCTGGATCTGCCACCAGTTCCGCCCAACCGCTGTATTCGCCGAGGTGACGTGGCTGCGCCGAGTCCCACGCATGGGTGCCGAGCCAGCCACCAAGGATCGCGGCCACTGCGCAGAGCAGCACCGTTGGGGCATGCATGCGACACATGAGTGCGACGGGCACACCGAGCAGCGCCCACCATCCACCCGACCACACACCGACCACCAACACTACGGCGATCAGTACGACCAATCCGTCGTTGCTGCCACGGCGACGATGCGCGGAAGCCAGCGGTGCAAGCTCGTACGCTCGCGTCATGGAAGCCGGTCCCCCGCCGCCAGTCGCGCCACCGCCCGCGCGCGATTCACCCCTACGGCATGGGCCGAAGGCATACCGGCGACGCGTGCGCCAGCGTGGTCCGGTCGCCGGCCTAGTGCTTCCCGCAGCGATCGGCCTGCTCGGTCTGCTACTCCTGCGCAACAACACTCAGCCGTGGCGCGGCCTTGGCGGATTTCTGCTTGCCATCTTCGCGGCACCGGCGCTGTTGGTCGCAGGTGCTCCGCTGACCACTGGTCATTCCTACACACTTGCCCTGCTCGGTAGTTGCGCGTTGTGGATCCTGCTCGGAACCGTCGCATCGCGTATGGCAACGCGTACGCCAGTGGCGACATGGCGCGACTATTGGCGCGAATATTTCTGGCTCGCGGGCGCGGTGTGGATCGGCGTTGTAGTCGCAGTGGTGGCAGCCAACCTGATTCTCGGCGGCGCGTTCTTGTAGTCGGCGTCATACGGTGACGAGTGCGCGAATCGCGTCGAGCTTCGCGGGACCGATGCCGCGTACATCGGCGAGCTGGTCCACGGACGCGAACGGCCCGTGCTGATCGCGATAGGCGATGATCGCGGCTGCTGTGGCCGGCCCCACACCCGGTAGGTCGACCAATCGATCGGCCGTCGCCGCGTTGATGTTGATCGGCCACACCTCGGCCGCTGTTTCCGTCAACACCGGAGGCATTAACTCACCGACTGCCGGTACGTAGACGCGCTCGCTGTCGGCGAGCAATGCAGCGAGATTGATCGCGTCGGGATTAGCGTTCGCGGCAAATCCGCCTGCAACTTGTACTGCATCGATCACGCGTGAACCGGTGACGAGTTGATACACGCCAGGTGCGTTGACCGCACCCGCCACATGCACGATGACCAAGCCGACTGCAATCGAGGTTGTGGTCGAGTTGGTCGCGGTCGACGCCGTCGATGCGGAACCGGCGTAGGGCAACTTCGACTCTGTGGTCGCCGTCGGTGGCTTCACCAACCAATACCCCCCGGCCATCACGACTGTGACAGCAAGTGCGGAAGCCGCGAGCCTGCCGACCCCGACCCATTCCATCCAGGCACCTACTCGTTGGAGGAGTGAGCGAGCAGGCGCGGGACGATCGGGCAGCTCCATCACTGACGGCTCCCTTTGCGCGTCGAGCGCGAGCGCCCGATTCGATCGACTGGAGGAAGCCGCGGCCGAACATATCGGCCGCGCCGACGGCTACGACGCGACGCGCTCGGAAAGTTCTTCGCGTACCGCGGTCGCCAATTGCCGCCGCGCGACCCAATCGGCCTCGATCTCTAGCGGAATACGCAAAAACGCGCCGCGATGCCCCTTGCGCCGCAGCCGCCACACGACATAGCTACCTACATAGCGGGCAGTAAAACCGATCCGGCCGTGGCGCCGCCACTGACGAACGTGAACCAATTCGCGGCGCAACTGGTACGCCGATGCCTTGCCCGGGCGCACGATGACCAGCGAGCCAATCGTGACGCTGTCGACCCCTTTTGGAACGGGACCACCCTCCCAAAGGAGGTATCCATCGCGTTGCTCTACGGGCATGACCGGCGAGCCTACCTCGCCCCACAGACCCCTCTGACCGGCCAACCGGCGCTACGGAACGGGCACCGTCAGGAAAGGCGTCGTCACGATGCGCCACCCAGCCGAGCGCAGTCGTTCCTCCAGATCGCCGGTGCTCGCATCGAGACCGCCCACGGCTGTGATCGCGTCGGCGCGACCGACCCAGGGCCCCGCGACCGCAGCGGCGTCGCGTCGACACCACCTGACGTAGGAGTACCCCGGATCGTTCTCCGCGCTCTCCGCGCCGGCTTGACCACAGACGATCGCGGCGTCGCGCACCAGCTCGAACAGCCCCAGCGCTTCGCGCAACCATCCGGGAGAAAGCAATTCACCGCCAGCGGGCACGAGTGCGATGAAGTCTGCCTCGGCTGGCCCCACCGACCCGTCCGCGGCGACGCGCACATGGAAGTTTCCGTAGTCAGTGATCTCTCGGACCCCTTTGGCGACCTGAGTATCGAGCACGACGACATCGACACTTGGTTCCGGCGGCACCGCGAGGCGACGGATCCACCAATGTCCATCGGGCTCAGGGAACGCAGGGTTGGCAATCACGTCGAAACGTTCGGCAAGTCCCTGCCGTTGTAGATGCTGTCTGAGACAGCTCAGCTGCGCGTCGAGCACGTACGGCTTCGATAAGAGAGTCATCGCTGTCGAAGTCGGTAGCGCGCGCCACGAGTAGAGGATCTCCGGGATGTGCACGATGCGGCATCCGATCTCGAACAGTCGCAACGCCATGTCCCAATCCTGTGTGCCTTCAACGCCGGGGTCGGTGAAGGCTCCGCATCCCCGTAGTTGCTCGCGTTTGACCACCGACATGTGGCACGTGTAGGCGACGTCGTTCAACAGCGCCGGGCTGAAGTCGGGTTTGAAGAGCGGCGCAAAGCGACGTTCTTCGATATCGCACTTGTCTTCGTCGCTGTATAGAAAATCCGGGCGATCGAACCGCTCGATGATGCAGGCGGTGACTCGAAGCGCATCGACAGTGAGCACATCATCGTGGTCGAGGAACGCCACGTAGTCCGCCGTGCACAGCTCCAATCCGCGGCGGTGCCCCTCGACCATGCCCAGATTCTTTGGCAGCCACTCCACGTCGATGTTCGGGTGACATGCCAAGTCGCGTAGCACATCACGCGTGCCCTCACTCGTGCTGCCGTTGTCGCAGATCACCCACCGCCACACGTGCGCATCTTGCGCGATCACGCTGGCTGCGGTCTTGCGCAAAATTGCGGCATCCGTCTCGTACACCAGCGTCAGGATGTCGAACGTCGCAGGCTGACGAGGCAACGGGTACTCCGCGTTTCTCTGCGCGACCCTCTGCGTGATCCACTCGTGATGCGCTAGGTCGGGGTGTGACGACTCCACCTAGTAGCCCGGGTCGCTGGGCCAATTGGGTTGGAACATGTGCCACTGCTCAGGCGCGCGCCGGATCAGGAACTCAAGCTCATGAGCGAGGAGTTGCGTCAGCCGCTCGACGTCGTCGCGCACGCGACCAAGTCGCTGCATTGGCAGCGGTGGTCGCACGATGACGTGATGGCCCTGATACGCCGAGGTGAAGTACGCAGCGGTCGGCAAGATCGTGGCACCGGCGCGAAGCCCCATCATCGCCGGACCCGCCGGCAGCGTGGTCCGTTCGCCGAAGAACTCGACCTCGATCCCGTTGCGTTCTAGATCGCGATCGCAGAGCAAGCAGACGATCTCGTTGGCGCGTAACGCCTTCAGCACTTCTACGCCAGCTTGGGGCCCGGTGGACACGACGGTCATGCCCAGGTTCTTGCGCAGTTCGGCAAACCAGTCGAACAGCTCCTTTGGCTCGAGCGCTTCGACGACGACTGTCATGCGCAGGCCCTGGTCGGTGATCCAGCGACCGGCCCATTCCCAACCACCGAGATGCGGGAGCGCCAAGATGCAGCCGTTGCCCTCTGCCACCGCGTCGGTGATGTATTCGTAGCCGTCAATCGTGAAGCCGCGATCAACCGTGCGCTTGCTGAGAGTCGGCAGGCGGAAGCTCTCCATGTAGTAGCGCGCGTAACTGTCGAACGCCTGCTGTGCAGCCACCCGCAGCGACGCGGTGCGCAGCTTTGGATTGACGCGCTTGAGATGCCGTTCGATCATCGCCCGTTTGGCGGGGCTGGAGAAACTGGCACCAAAGCCCAACGATGCTGCTGCCGCGGATGCAACGGGACCCGGCATCATCCGTGCGGCGAGCGAGCCGAGGCGATAGCCACCGACCGTCGCTGCGTCTGCGATGCGCCGCCGCGGCGCGTCGGGTTCAGTCACGGCGTGTCGAAATACGACCGGTCGCGCGAGTGATGCGCGTACGCCGCCGCTCGGTGCGAACGACGCGCCGGCTCCGTCGACGACTACGCCGCATCTCGATGCGCTCGGCAGTCACCGGTGCGACCGCAGCCTGTTTCCAAACCTTCACAAATCGCTGCACCGCGGTGACAAGCGTCAACGCCAACATCGCCCACAGAATGGGGATGAGAAACGGTTCGAACAACAGACCGAGGCACAACGCGATGATTCGTTCGGCGCGTTCCATCAACCCGCCCTTGGCATCGAGCCCGAGCGACTCGGCCTTTGCCCGCATGTAGCTGATGACGGAACTCAAGGCCATGATCCCGAACGGCAGCATGACGATGAATGGCCGCTGCCCCCTGACTGCGAAGTGCCACGCGACGCCACCAAAAAGCAGTGCATCGGCGAAACGATCGATGGTCGAGTCGAAGAAGGCCCCTCGTTGGCTGGAGGTTTCCGATGCCTTCGCCAACGCGCCATCGAGCAGGT
>JANWKM010000061.1 GCA_025451395.1 Ilumatobacteraceae bacterium | reverse complement strand
CGTCGCTGGTGACCTGCACGTTCAGCGGTCGCAGCGCTATCGCACGATGCGCTGCAGTGTCGGCAGCGGTCTCGGGGTCGGCCGAAACCACAGCGGCACGGACCGCTTCGTGAGCTGCCAATTGCACAGCCAATTGCCCGCGGCCAATTACCGCGATCTGCACCATGCCAAGCAGCATCAGACACAGCAGCGGCAAGGCAAGCGCGAGCTCGACGGTCGCCTGACCCTTGTCGTGAAGGACACGGTCTCTCTTCACAACTTGTCGATCACGCTGTCGATCACGCTGTCGAACAGTTGGCCTACTTTGTCGGCTCCGCCCCCAGTAGTCGCCCAGCCGATCACCAACAGCGCGATCAGTGCCGCCCCGAGTAGCACGAGTGCATACTCGGTCGTGGCCTGGCCCTCCTCATTGAGCAACCAAGCGTGGAACCTGGTGATGAGTGAATTCATGAGTTCTCCTTGTCCTTAAGAAAGTCAGCGACTGAGCGATGAGAAGGCTGCGAGCAGCAAGGGGACGACAGCTAGAAGAACGAACGAAGGCAATGTGCACAACACAAGCGGAAGCGACAGCCGAACCGGAAGCTGTCGGGCGCTCGCATCGGCTAGGCGGCGGCGATGCTGGCGCGCCTCGTCGGCGAGTCGATCGAGTACCGGTGCTAGCGGTAGGCCGTAGCGATCGGCCGCAATCAACGAGTCGGCCAGTGGTGCTGCCTGTGGGCCGAGCCGTTTGGGTAACACCGCGAGAGCGTCGGCGAAACGTGCGCCATTGCGTACCGCAGCCGCAACCTCCGCGAACGCCGGTTGTAATACGGGCGCAAGGTGCGGCTGAACGATGTCGACTGCCGCTGCCGGTAAGTGGCCGGCGCGAACGGCGAGCACGAAGAGGTCGATGGCATCGGGCAAGGCTCGTTGCGCCCGCCGCGTGAGAGTGCGTTGTCGGGTGCGCTCGACCGGTGCAACGAGCAGAACGACATTGCCGCGGGTCGCGTATGGCCGCAGCCGAATGGCGACGACCGCAATGGCGACGACGGCAATTGCTGCTGGAATCATGATGTCGCTCGCGCAACGATCCGGCGCATCCACCACCAGCCGACAGTGTTGCAAGCCAACCCAACCACTGCTGCCGTCAGTCCCGTCGGGCTCGTGATCGCCTGCCGAAATGTTGGGCTGGTGGCCGCACTCCACGCGGTGAACGCCAATGGAACGCCCGTCAGCACCTTTGCGCTCAGACGCGCCTGCGCGCTGTAGGCCATCGCCTCAGCGCGTTGTGCCTCGCGTTCGCGCAAGAGTGCAGCGCCGTGATGCAATGTCGCCGCGACTGCGCCGCCAAGTTCCAGCGCCGCCGTCACAGACTGCGCAACGACCGCCAGATCGGGGTCGGTGTTGCCGTCGAACGAGAAAACTCGCGCTGCCATCGCTGGGTGTCGCGACCGCGAATGCGCCAGCGCCGCGATCAGCGAGCTACCACTGCGTACTTCCGTCGATGTGGTGTCAAGAAATGTGGCCCACTCGCCGGCAGTGGTACTCGGTGCTCGGCGCCTTAGCCACACCAACCCGCCACTGCTGGTGTCCGGCCGTGAGCCGCCGGGTCGCACGAATCGCGCCACTAGTAAGAAGCTCACCACGAGCAAGGTTCCGCAGGTCGCGGTGCTCATCGTCGGCCGCGCTGCAGTACGCCCGTGATCGCCGAGGCATCGGCCAATGGTCGGGTGGCGATCGCTGGCCCAGTTGCATCGCCGCGTACTTCAGCGAGTACCTCGACCACCTCGACAACTCGGCGCGCGCCATCACCGCACCGGGCAACGTGCACCACCGCGTCGACCGCACGCGCAACGTGGTGGTGTACGGCCACCAACGGCCAGTTGCCGACTTCGTGCAACACCAGCGAGCCGAGTCGTGCCAACGCATCGGCGGCGCTGTTGGCGTGAACCGTTGCCATTGATCCGTCATGGCCCGTGTTGAGGGCTTGCAAGAGGTGCACTGCCTCGTCGCCACGAATTTCGCCAACGACCAACCTGTCGGGTCGCAGCCGCAGCGCGGTGCGCAACAAGTGCGCGAGGGTGACTTCGCCGACGCCGTCGGGAGTTGCTTCACGCGTCTCCAGCCGCACAACGTGTGGATGGGGAAGGTGCAGTTCGGCGGTGTCCTCCAGCGTGATCACCCTTTCACCGGGTGAAATCTCAAGCGCGAGTGAATTCAACAGCGTTGTCTTTCCAGACGACGTTGCACCGCTGACGACTACATTGCAGCGCCGCTGCACGAGTTCGCGCAGGAGCGGCACAAGGGTAAGTGGTGCAAACCTGTCAAGCCCAACGGTCTGTGGGTGGAAGCGACGAATCGCCAGACAGGGGCCGTCGACGGCGATCGGCGCGATCACCGCGCACACTCGTGATCCGTCCGGGAGCCGGGCGTCGACCATTGGGTGGGCGCGATCAAGCCGTCGGCCGATCGGCGTGAGGATGTGCTCGATCGTGGCCAGCAGCGTGGCTGGCCGCATGCGCCCTACGTGCGCGACGACTCCGCAACGCTCGACCCAGATTTCGCTGCCAGCGTTCACCATCAGTTCATTGACTGTGGGGTCGCGCAGCCAGCGTTCCAAACCACCAAGCGGCGCTTGTTCGGCGACAAGGTCGATCATGCCGCCCTCTTCAACGCGCGCATCAGTGCGTGCGCCAACGTCGCCGGCAGTCGCGCGGCGAGCAAACCAGCGTCGACGGCGCGCGCAACAGCTGGGTCGTAGTGCAACTCGGCGACAACCGGGGCACCGACGGCTCGCTCGATGTCGCGAGCGGTCAGTGCACGCCCCGGTTCGCCGACGAGCACGATGCCACTGGGCTGCACTCCCGAAGCCGCTGCTAATCGCAGCGCGAGGTAACACGGTCGCGTAACCAGCAGGTTGTGATCTGCTGCGGCCAGCAATGCGGCGGGCGGAATACCCGTGCCAGCATCGATCACCGTCGTTCGCTGCACGAGCGCGGCGGCGAGATCGGTCCACCGCTCGACGATTGGTTGCGCGCTGCCGCGGGGCAGCAACTGCAACGAGTCGCTGACCGGAACGTGCAACCGGTCGAGCGCCGGGGTATCGGCGGTGGGTGAGGCCATCCACTCGCGCACGCCTGGGCCACCCGGTTCGGCGATGCCGAGCGCAGCCGGCAGATCGCCGGCGAGATCGACCACTGTGGTGGCACTGCGTTGCGAAAGCACGAGCGCGAGAGCAGCGGCAATCACAGTGGTGCCACTGCCGCCCTTCGCGGACCAGCAGAGAAACATAAACTACCCCTAGGAGACTGGAGCTGCGACTGGGGGAGTCGTCGGCGACCATACCTACCGCGCCGGGCCGTTACAACACCGTGTCCTTACAAGAACCGGTCCTTACAAGACTTCGTTGCGCAGCGGCTCGCCGCGTGTATAGCGACCGAGATTGTCGGCGAAGATCTCCGCCGCACGAGCGGTGGCCAGCGGTGTTCCGCCAGAGGAGTGGGGAGTGATCGTCACGTTGGGCAGATCCCACAACGGACTCTCCACGGGGAGCGGCTCGACCACGAACACGTCAAGCGCGGCGCCACCGAGATGACCCGACGACAAAGCTGCGGCCAACGCGGCCTCATCCATCACCTGCCCGCGTCCGACGTTGACAACATGCGCACCTGTGGGAAGTAGCGACAGCTCGTGGGAACCGATCATGCCCATCGTGTCGGGGGTCAGTGGCGCCGTGAGCACCAACACGTCGATCAGCGGCAGCATTTCGTGGAGACGGCTAGTCGGCCACGTCTCGCATGGCTCGTCGCCCCGTGGTGTACGGCGCATACCGATGACGCGCATACCGAAGTGTTGCGCCAGCCGCGCTACCTCGGCGCCGATGCTGCCCAGGCCGATGATGCCCATCGTGCGGCCTTCGACATCGACGACGTCGGACTCGGCCCATTCGTGCGCCGACTGCGCGACCGCGAACGCTCGTGCGCTGCGGCACAGAGCCACGACGTGCATGATCACGGTGTGCGCAATCGGAACCGCCGATGAGCCTGCGGAATGTGTCAGTCGGATACCCCGACTGCGCAGTTCGTCGAACACTGGGTGATCGACTCCCGCCGCTAACATGTGCAGCCACTTCGCCTTGGGCGCTTGCAATAAGACCTTGAAGAACGACGGCCCACGCTCTTCGGTCCACATGTCGGCGCTGAACACCGCAAGATCGATGCTGTCGATTTCCTCGGTTTCTAGTTTGCGATCGCGCGGTAGTTCCAGGAACCGCAGTGTGGAATCGATCTGCCGCCAGGTGGCGCCGTACTGCTCGACGGCCGCGTCGGAGCAGAGAAGGGTGAGGCTCAGGAGGCTTCTTGCACTTTCTTCACGGCCACAACCGCGAGTGCGATCACAATGATGAGGAGGAGCAGTCGCTTCATGGTGGTGAGCGTAGCGAGTCGGGATACCTTGTCACGCGGAGGTGTCCGGGTACCTGGTGGACTCCGCCGCCTTCAAAGCGGTTGGGACGAGCGACCCTCGTCCGGCGGGTTCGATTCCCGTCCACCTCCGCCAACCCTTACGTGGAGACTTCGACGTACCGTCCCACGAGGTCGGCGGCGTCTCGATGCATTCCGACCCAGAACGCCTTGTTCTCTGGATCGCCGGCGCCGAACAGGTGGTCGTACTTGAGCCGCTCTTCGCCATCGGGCACTCGCCGAACCGCACGCGCGGCGAACTCGGCCAACTGACGGGCGTTGCACAGGTAAGGCGTCGACGCCAGGTAGTAGAGCGCCGCCTTCTCCACTAGACGTATTGATCTGTCGCGACTACCACTAGCTCGCAGAAATTCTGATACCGCAACCGCAACCTGGTCGCCGACACCGAGTGGGTCGACTTGCACTCGGTTCCCTTCAGGAGTGCGACTCATCAGATCCTTGCCCTTGGGTCGCGCCTCGATGGCGTGTACGAGATCTGCCATTTGTTCGCCCGAACTTCCTGCGAGAACAAATACGACGTGACCAGTGGCCTCAGTGTTCGAGTCGAGAAACGGCAGCAATGTCTCGTATGGCCAAAGGCAATCAGGTAGCGCGTCGACCTCATCGATGAGCACGAGCGCAGGATTCGATGTCTCAACCGCCGACCTGCACCCGGCTCGCAACTCCTCCTCGCTGACGCGTGCCAGGTTCAACTCGATGTAGTCGACGTTGGGGAGCTCACAAGCGATTTCGTGAACGAGGAACGTCTTGCCCGTGCCGGGCTTTCCCCAAATGAGGTGATTCTCGCGGTTGCCCGTGCGTTTCGTCAGTCCGTCGTGGATGCGCAGGCGGGTGTCGAGCAATCGGTCGCGTATGACTGGATCGAAGCGTGTGTATTGGCCAGCTACTCGGTATCTCGACAAGACGACCTCGTCGAGCTCACTGACGAAGCGCGCTATGGCGGTTTGTGTGCGCGCCGCCTCGGAGTGGCCGGGCGCACGAATCGGTTCGTCGAACAAGTGGCGTTTCCCGTGTATTGCGGCTTGATATTCGGCTTTGGACAAGATGTTCTCGTCCAACTCGAAATCGGTTCGCAGCAGGTTGTCGAAGAAAGCAATGGTGCGCTGGTTATCGACGAGGACCTCCTCTCTCAAGAAGCGCACATCGATGTTGATGCAGATTGCGCCGACCAAGCCGTACTCGGGACGGAAGATCGGAATCGTGGTGCACTTGAAGCGCCTCGCTCCAATGTTCAGTTCATAGTTGAGTTTGTCCTGATTCTGGTGACGCCTCGTCTTCAGGTCGAGGACCAACTTGGTCGCTCCGTGACCGAGGTTTCTGCCGGTGACCTCGCCGTTCTCGATCGCCACGATGGCCTTTGACGGATTGACGAGATCATGCAGCAGAATTTCCATACCCGTGTTCGGAAACGATTGTCCGATGAGGTGAACGATGCGCTTGTAGTTCTCGAGGTACGCGGCGTTGTCATGAATGACCGAGTCGCCGTCGTATGCGCTGAAGAGCTCCTTGAATGCATTCAGATCGTCTGTAGGAAAGGTGTCGCGAACCAAGTTCTGCTCACCGATCACGATCAGCTCGCGCGCCGCAAGCGGGTTGCGAGTATCAAGAAAGTGACGGGTTGCTTCCACAAACCGCTCGGCGCTGAATTCAATGTGCCCGTTTGCGTCCGCGACGAACGGATAGAACTCGTATTCCTCGAGCCTTCTGTTCTCGGCCGCCGGCTCAGCGCCGTGGCGGTTCTTCTTCATGCGCCGATAGTAGGGCTTGTCCTCGAATCAGCCGGCAGGGATGCGCCCCGTGTACGCGAGCAGCTTGTCCTGCGCTGACGCGTCGGCAGCGATCTTGACCTCGGGCTCGAAGATTCCCTTGCGCTGCTCTTCCGTGAACTTGCCGTGGATGCTGTGGTAGGCCGCTTCCGGAAGCCCCTTGGGCATCGTCGCATCTTGACCGGTCGCGCGTGCAAGGTCCCATCCGTGCAAGAGGGTGTCGGTGAAAGCTATCCCGATAGCCGGACCCGTCTTCTCGATGACTCCCTTCGCGCCAAACGTGCTGAGTGTTTCAGCGCGGGCTTTCTTGAAGTCGGCAACGGGATCGTCGCCAAGCAGATCGGGCGGGTTGGATGACGGCGGCGCCGCATCCTTTTTGCCTTTTGCTGAATTCACGAAGTACTGCTGGGTCTCGAGCATGTGGTTCATCAACGTGCGGACATTCCACTTGTCGCACGGCGTCGCGGCGCTGAGCTTTTCTTTGGCACCGACAACTTTGTCGAGGGTCCACCCGCTGGCTTGTTCATAGAGCTTCAAGGGATCGGTTTTCATGTCTATCTCCTTTTGTTGTCGAGGCGTTGCAGAAGTCTGTGGGCAGCGAGCTCGATCGACTTGTGGTCGAACTCGGCTGCTCGGAACTGGCACGCAATGAGCGCTGAGCGATGCACTCGGCGGAGATCGCCGAACACGAAGCCGTAGTGCCCCTTTGTCTCTTTGGTCGTTCCGATTTTCACGCCGAGGTGCCATGCGCCGTACTGATCCCACGAATGCGACTTCAGGAACGCGTTTTCTTCGGGCGCACTGGGTTGTACATCTTCCCACCTGCTGCGAATCACGTAGTTTCCGGAGTCGATCAGGCGGCGGGCGTGTGCGACGGCCTTGTGGTTGACCTCGTACTTCGGCATGCGACGGGATTACCCATTCTCGGCCCGCGCGTAACTCGGCCGATCTGAACGCGTTCTTAGCGCGTCGCTCTTCATTCTTGACGGCGTACTACCGGCCGCGCTCGTGGCCCACTGTTTGACTGCAAATGTGCTCATCCAACCGAATATCAGTGCACGGAATTCCACCACGTACCCGACGATTCCCGAACCAATTGGCCATCGCCTCAAGAACAGATTGTTGGGTCCACCGCTGCACAGTGAACGACTCGAGCACGAAACCCTCGGCCGGCCGACGGCGCTCGCGGTCTTCGCCTCCGACAATCTCTCATCGTGCGCGTACGCCACGGAAGAGATTCTGCGCGTGCTCGTGCCGGTGGTCGGCCTCGCAGCCTTCGCCCTCGTCACGCCCATCACGATCGCGTTGCTGGTCGTGCTCGGCTTCCTCATCCTCTCTTACCGCCAAACCATCAAGGCGTACCCGTCGGCAGGTGGCGCGTACATCGTCACCCGCGACAACTTTGGGTTGCTGCCCGCACAGGTCGCGGGAGTGGCGCTGCTGACCGACTATGTGCTGACGGTCGCCGTGTCGGTCGCCGCGGGAAGCGATGCGTTGGCGTCGGCGATCACTCCGCTCGCGCCGTACAAGCACTGGATCGCAATCGGTTTCGTCGCCGTCATCGCGTATGGCAACCTGCGCGGCACCAAGGAGTCGGGCAAGCTCTTTGCGGCTCCCACCTACTTCTTCGTCATCAACATGTTCATCCTGCTCGGCGTTGGCGCGTTTCGCGCACTGACTGACACGTTGCACCAAGGACCGACCTCGGGAGTCGCGAACATGGCCGAACTGGGCCATCGGCACGGCAACGGCCTGTTGATGGGCGCCACCGTGTTCATCGTGCTGAAAGCATTCGGTTCTGGTGGCGCGGCTGTCACAGGCGTTGAAGCCATCTCGAATGGCGTACCGGCCTTTCGCGCACCGGCGTGGAAAAATGCACGCAAGACCCTGGTGCTGATGGGTTCGTTGCTCGGTGTCATGTTCCTCGGCCTATCGCTGCTCGCGGCCCGAACTCACGCGATGCCCTTCGAAGGCGGCGTACCTTCGGTGATCTCGCAGGTCGGCAAGCTCGTTTACGGCGAAACGGCCCTCGGGCACTTGTTGTTCTACTTGCTGCAGGCGGGAACGATGTTGATTCTCGTGTTGGCCGCGAACACGAGTTTCGCCGACTTTCCGAGACTTGCCTCGTTCCACGCGGGCGACAACTTCATGCCGCGTCAGTTCACGGTTCGCGGGCACCGCTTGGTGTTCTCGAACGGCATCATCTTTCTGGCCATCGCAGCGGTCGCGACGCTGCTGTTCACCGGCGGCGAGGTCAGCCGGCTGATCCCCCTGTATGCGATTGGTGTCTTCACTAGCTTCACGCTCTCGCAGTCGGGCATGGCCAAACACCACCTCACCAAGAAGGAACCGGGGTGGAAGGTCGGCATCGTCATCAATGGGATCGGAGCGCTGCTTTCATTGCTCGTGCTCGTCATCGTTGGCACCGTGAAATTCACTGAGGGCGCGTGGGTCATCTTGCTGCTGGTGCCGATCATGGTCTTTGGACTGGTACGCATGAACAAGGCCTATGAGGCAGAGGCCGTCGAGCTGCAAGAGGACGCCAAGGCGGCAGCCGAAGCGCCGATGCTGCGCACTCACACAGTGATCGTGCTCGTTGATTCACTCGATACGGCGACCGCCCGCGCTCTGCAGTATGGCCGCACGTTGGCTCCCGACGATCTTCGCG
>JANWKM010000060.1 GCA_025451395.1 Ilumatobacteraceae bacterium | reverse complement strand
GTCCAGGCGTGGAAGACATCATCGACGACATCGTGTCGGGGGTTCGATCAGCGTGCACGTACGCGGGCGCGGCAACAATCCCGCAGTTTGCTGAACGCGCCGTCATCGGCGTGCAGAGCGCTGCCGGCTACAGCGAGGGCATGCCACAGGGACCGACTTGGTAGAGCGCCCAGTCGTGAGGGTTCGGCCGTGCGAGTGATTGCCATCGACGGTCCGGCAGGTGCGGGTAAGAGCACGATCGCACGCGCGTTGGCAACGCGATTGAAACTGCAGTATCTCGACACCGGTGCGATGTATCGGGCGGTGACATGCGCCGCGTTGCAACGCAACATCTCCGTGGAGGATCGCGAGCTCGTTGCGGAACTGGCACGTGAGCTAATTCTCGAGGTCCAGCGCGACAACGTGCTGATCGACGGTGTCGATGTGACGGCGGCGATTCGCACGCCCGAAATCACCGCGGCGGTCAGCGCGGTGGCCGCCAACAGTGGTGTGCGAGCCGAGATGCGAGCACGTCAGCGGGCGTGGGCGGTCGCGCGTGGCGGGGGAGTGATCGAGGGTCGCGATATCGGCTCGGTCGTTTTTCCGGATGCCGAGTTGAAGCTGTACCTCACCGCCTCACCGCGCACGCGGGCGCAACGACGTGTGGCCGAATTCGGTGGCGACGTCGACGAGATCGAGCAGGCGATCGCGGCGCGCGACCATTTTGACAGCAATCGTGCCGATAGTCCGTTGACCACTGCCGATGGATCGATCGTGGTCGACACCACCGGTCTGGGCATCGACGAAGTGCTCGCGAAGATCGAAGCACTCCTTTGACCGTGACCTTGATATGACACGGATCGCCACCAATCTCACTGGCAAGTCACTGCCCGACAAGATCGTCTACTACACCGTGCGCACGATCCTGACTGTGTTCTGTCGCATCTGGTGTCGAATGCAGATCATCGGGCGAGAAAACTTTCCGACCAGCGAGCCGTTCATCTTGGCCCCGACACATCGCAGCATCATCGACACACCAGTCTCGTCCAGCGTCTACCAGCGGAGGATGCGCTTCATGGGCGCCGACAAGTGGTGGCGCAACAAACCGTTCGGGAAGCTGCTCACTGCCCTCGGAGGGTTTCCGGTCACCCGCGGCACGGCCGACAGAGAGGCTTTACGGCGGTGCATCGCCGTGCTGGACGGGGGTGAACCACTGGTGATGTTCCCCGAAGGCGAGCGCAAAAGTGGCCCGGTCGTGCAACCACTGTTCGAAGGTGCCGCCTACGTGGCGATGAAGACCGGTTTATCGATCGTGCCCGTAGGCATTGGAGGCAGCGAACGGGTGATGCCCAAGGGTGCCCGGTTCATCTATCCGCGCAAGCTGTACGTCATCGTCGGCAAGCCGCTACGCGTTCCTGTGCTCGCGGGGGACGACAGTGGCAAAGCGCACAGGACCGCCGCGAAGCAACTCACCACCGAACTACACGCGGAGCTGCAGCGCTTGTTCGATCTCGCCCAGGCGCGCGCTGGTTCTTAGTAGCTGCCGGCGAGATAAGTAGTCAGTGCCTGTTGCAGCCACAACGGGTCCTTGGTGCCGCACAACTCTCGCGCCGAGTGCATGCTGAGTTGCGGGACTCCGACATCGACCGTTTCGATGCCCAATCTGGTGGCGGTCAGCGGGCCGATCGTGGTACCGCACGGCATATTGTTGCGACTGACGAACATCTGCCACGGCACGTCGGCTGCTTCGAAGACGCGCTGCAGCATCGTGGAACCTGCTGGCGTCGTCGCATAACGCTGATTGTGGTTGAGTTTGATCGCCGGTCCCTGATTGACGACCGGGCGGTGGCCAGCTTCGTGACGTTCGGGATAGTTCGGGTGGACGCTGTGCGCGTTGTCGGCAGAGATGCAGTTGCTCGCCGCCAACTGGGTCAAGTAGTCACTGCGACTCGATCCGCCGGCGAGGGTCAGACGCTCGAGTACATGTTCCAGCAACGGACCGGCTGCGCCCGCCGTACTTTCGGAGCCCACCTCCTCGTGGTCGAACAGCGCAATCACGGCCGTTCCACTGGCCGGTGTTCCGCTCGCACACAACGCACTCGTCGCAGCCCAGCACGACACTTGATTGTCGAGGCGTCCAGCAGCGAGCAGGTCGCCGTCGGGTCCGAGGTAACTGGCAGTCGCGACATCGAACAGGCACAAGTCCCAGCTGGTGATGGCGCCCGCAGTTGTTCCGATGCGATCCGCGACCCAGGTGTTGAACTCGCCAGCCGAGGGCGAACCGACACCCCATACCGGAGTGAGGTGACTGTGCTTGTCGAGGATCAATCCGCGCTCGTTGACATCGCGATCGAGATGGATGGCGAGTTGCGGAATTCTTGCGATTGGCTCGCGGACTGCCAGGAAGTGCACGCCATCGCGCGTGATCACCTGGCCGGCGACGCCGAGGTCGCGGTCGAGCCATGAATTCAACAACGCGCTGCCGTAGATCTCGACCGCGAGCTGCTTCCATCCATAGCCGCCGACATCGGGTCGCGGCTTTACTCGCAGACCCGGCGAATCGGTATGTGCTCCAACAATTCGGAATGGCGATGCCACCTTATGACCGGCACTTTCACGACCACACCAGCCGACGAGAGCGGCACCGCGAATGACGAATCCTTTGTCGGGCACTTCGTTCCACGCTCGATCGAGTTGCAACTCGTCGAAGCCGGCGGCACGAAGCAAAGCGGCACTGCTGAGCGTGGCGTGCCAATGCGACGGTGACGCGTCGAGATAATGGATTAAGTCGGCGATGCTCATGATTGCAACAGCCCGATCGGCAAGCCGGTGCCACGCAGATGGGTTGTCTCATTCAGCGTCATGAGGGCGCGGTGGCCACGCTGAGATGCCATCACACGATGAATGCTGGTGTAGTTGGGATAGAAAAACCCCTTACTGATCGGCAAGCCGAGCACGTGCGAAAGATACGCGTTGACCACGCCGCCATGAGAAAAGACGGCGATGCGCTCGCCCTTGTGCTCGGCGATGATGGCTTCGAGTGCGTCGACAACCCGGGTCCGAAACCCCTCCATCGTGTCGTCGTCAGCTGTCCATTCGCCGCGCACCATCGCTTGCCAGCGGGGGTCGTTGGCCGCCTTCAGTTCTTCCGTCGGGATGTAGAAGCTCGCGTTGCGATCCCATTCAGCGACGTCGTCGACGACTGTGACGGGCAGGCCCTTGTCGGCCGCGACCGGCTCGGCGGTCTGCAACGCTCGCCGTTGTGGGCTGGAGTACAGTGCGTTGATCGCCTCGCTGCTCAGGTACTCGGCCAGGAACTTCGCCTGCTGGTGCCCGGCGACCGAAAGCTCCGGATCGGCGATTCCCTCGCGTAACTCGCGTCGCACTGGTAGACCATGGCGAATCAACAGCAACTCCATTCCAACTACATAATCACTAAACGACACTGGCTGACGACCCGACCATGACTATTCCTTCAACGACAATTCCCTCAGTTAGTACCTCAATGGGCATCATCGAAACGCGAACCAAAATCGTCGCGACTATCGGACCAGCGAGCGAGTCAGCAGAGGTGCTCGATGAGCTGCTTCGTGCTGGCGTCGATGTTGTGCGCTTGAACCTCAGCCACGGAACGCTGGATTCACACCTTGAACGCTTGAAAGCGGTGCGCGCGGCTGCGTCACGCGTCGGGCAAGTGGTCGCCGTCCTTGCCGACCTTCCAGGACCGAAGGTGCGCGCCGGTCAGTTTCCCGAAGGTGGCTGCAATCTTCGCGGTGGTTCGAAAGTGGCATTGGTGCCGGGTGAGGGGCCGTCACAAGCCGGGTCGATCACGGTCGACTATCCGACGGTGCTCGACGACCTGCAGCCTGGCGACAGGGTCGTACTTGGCGATGGTGCCATTTCACTGGGGGTCGACTCTGTGACAGCCGACGGCGCCGAATGCACGGTGCTGACCGGCGGTCGCGTGCAGGGTCGTCCGGGTGTGCATCTGCCGTCGGAGCGATTGCGACTCACGACTCCGACTTCCGAAGATCTCGTGCTGGCGCGCGCAATGGCCGAGGCTGGCGTCGACTTCCTCGCCGTCTCGTTCGTCAGATCACCCAACGACCTCCGACTGGTTCGCGAAGCGATCGCACCACACACGACTCGGCTCATGGCAAAGATCGAGACCATGCCCGCGGTCACTGCGCTCGAGTCGATTGCGGCCGAGGCCGACGCGATCATGGTGGCTCGTGGCGACCTCGGCATCGAGTGCCCATTGGAGGACGTGCCGCATCTGCAAAAGGACATCATTCGGCACTGCGTCGAAATCGGTGTGCCGGTCATAACGGCGACGCAGATGATGGAGAGCATGATCACTTCGCCATCGCCGACGCGCGCAGAAGTCAGCGACATCGCAAATGCAGTATTCGACGGCACCGACGCCTTGATGCTGTCGGCCGAGACCGCGATCGGAGTCGATCCAGCGGGCGTCGTACGCACGATGGTGCGCATCGCCGGTCGCGCCGAAGCCGAGGCCAGTTATTCGCAGTGGGCGAGTCGCCTTGGTCGCGTTCAACGCGATCAATGGCACGACGAGACGATGGCGGCCGGTCAGGATCGGATCACGATGGCAATAACCCACGCTGCGGGGCAAGCAGCCGCCGATGCAGGCGCACACGCGATTCTTTGCTGCACGCGCAGCGGCCGCACGACGCGAGCGATGGCACGATTCCGTCCGTCGGCGACGTTGATCGGGCTGTCACCCGATCCCGCGACCGTGCGCGCGATGTCATTGTCGTGGGGCGTTCGTGCACTCGAGGTCGCGACGTACCACAGCACCGACGACCTGGTGTGGTTTGCGGTCGAGCGCGCAGTACAGAGTGGCTTGGTGAAATCGGGCGACACGGTGTTGGTGTTGGCGGGTGCGCCGGATCGTCCGAGCGGTGCCAGCACCGATGTGCTGCGCATCGTGCGCGTGGCATGACGTGCCGTTGAAAGTGAAAATCTGGTCAGCCGAGGCCGGTAACGCAGCTCAGCCATTGATTGTTCTCGTGCACGGCGCGATGGATCGGTCGGCGAGCATGTTGAAGCTCAGCCGACGACTCGACGAGCAGTATCGGGTCCTGCGTTACGACCGTCGCGGCTACGGACACTCGGCACATCATCCCGGACCGTTCAACATGGCCGGACAACTCGCGGACCTACTGGGTCTGCTCAACGGTCGTCGCGCGGTGCTGATCGGTCACAGCTACGGCGGCAATGTCGTGCTCGCGGCGGCGACGCGCCATCGCGACCTCGTTGCCGGTCTCGTCGTATACGAGGCACCACTCTCGTTCGAACCGTGGTGGCCAACTTCCACTGCAGGAGCAGCGGTCATCAAGGCGGTTGGCCAATCGCAATTAGCGGCGCAGGATGCGGCTGAAGCATTCATGCGCAGACTGATCGGCGATGAACGATGGCTCGCGCTCCCTGAACGAACGCGCAATGCGCGCCGCTCGGAGGGGCCGGCTTTGGCCAACGAGTTGGCCGACCTGCGCGAGAACCGCCCGTGGAATGCCGACGATGTGGTGGTGCCGTTACTCGTCGGTTACGGAAGTGAGACCGCCGAACATCGCCGCAGGGGAATGGAACAGGTTGCGGACTCCGTTGCCGGCGCGCAGTCGGTGTGTTTGCAGGATTGTGGCCACTTCGCTCCGACGTTGGCGCCGGACAAATTTCGTCGTGAGTTGATCGAACCGCTGCTTCAGCGCGTTGGCGAGCCTTGGGCATCGAGCTCGGCTTGAAGCTGCGCCACATGCTTGCGCAGAAGGTCGCGTTCGCGACGCACGTACACATCGACCGGGCTCTCGACCGGCGGTCCCAGGTTTGTGCGAATTGTTGTGGGTGGCGGGGAATCGAGCCACGAACGAGCTCGTCGGACCTCTTGCGCAATTTCGTCAGCGGTCATCGAGATGGACGGTCGTAGTTGCCGGTCGCTGACGAAGGCGCTCCACTTCGCCATGAATCGTGTTCGATTCGCGGGCCAGACGATTGCCTTGAGCGAGCTGGGAGTGCTGCCACTGCGCGTGTGGATGATGACCGAGGCTGGGTCGCAAAGGACCTGCCAACCGCTGTTCCAAAGCGCAGTACAGAAATCGGCGTCCACGTAGATGCCCGGGTACAAGTCCTCGTCGAACCCACCGACCGCTGCCCACGCCTCCCGACGTACGAGGATGGTCGACGCACTGACGTAGTCCACCGTTCGAACGTCCACGAATGACTCCCGTCCAGGCGGATCGCCGAACCAGGGTGGGACCGTGAAACCATCGCCACCGATGACTGCACCTGCGGTCTGAACGGTGCGATCGGGCCAGAGCACCAGGCTGCCGATCGCCGCGGCCCGTGGGTAATGGTGTGCTGTCTTCAGCGTTGAGCGCAGCCAGCCCGGTTGCACCTCGACATCGTCCTGCAGAACCGCGACGTACTGCGTCGCAGCCACGCGGAAGCCTGCGTTGAGACCTGCAGCGAACCCGCGTCGCTCTGGCCACGACAGCACCGTCGCCCCAGCAACGTCGCTGGTGACGAAGTGATGCACGTCGTCGCTCGCACCGTCGAGTACAAGAACGAGATCCACTGCGACCTCGTCTTGGTGCGCGACGTCGATGGCCAGAAAGAGGCAGCGCCGCAAGCGGTCGGGATCGCGGATCACCGGCACCACAATGGTCACGACGCTTCGATCGTGATCATCGACTACTAGTCGGGACTGGTCACCAACCAGTTCTAGCCTCGAAGCTATACGGGATGCGATCGGTGTCGAGCGGAAGCCGATACTTGTCGGGGTGTGCATGGTCGTAGGGAATCGTCGGGAAATTTACGGCGATCGCGTCCGTCGATCCAAGGTTCAGGGTCGCATGCCACACTCCGACGGGAATCGTGAGGAGCTGCCGTCGATCCTGTGTGAGCATGATCTCGGACACCAATCCGTACGTGGACGAATCCGGGCGTTCGTCGTAGAGCACAACCATCATTTCGCCGAACATGATCACGTAGCGGTCGTCGTGCTCCTTGTGCATCGCCCACCCCTTGGCCTTGCCGGGCCGAGTTGTGAAGCAGTACGAGAACACCATCGGTGCCGGATGGACCTTCCAACGCGGGTCGTAGAGCTCGAACACAATGCCGCGATCGTCGGGATGAGTTCGCGTGTCGCGGATGACAACACCCTCAGGCAGCGGACGTACGAGCTCGCCAGTGGGCGTTACGGTCTCGATGTCGCGAATCGGCTCGGCAACCATTCGCGGAAAGACTAGTTGCCAGCCGGGTTAGCCGACTGAAACTTCGCTACCGAAGAACTCGCATTTGACCTCGTCAACGCCGGCCGCGACCTTGTCTTTGGCCCTGTCGGCGCAATCTTGCAGGTTGCTGCGCTGCGTCCACACGCCAAGCCCGAGACCGACCATTAACACGATGGAGATGATCTTCATGGTGACGTTCTTAATCACCCACGCTGAGATCACGGCAAACACTACGAAGGCGACGACGATGACGATGGCGATGGTCTTGGCCGATTCCAACGACATAGCAGTGAACGACAGCCCGGTCATGAGCCGAACCCTAGTGCGTCGAGGCAATCCGGGAACGGCAGGGCGTAGGGTGGGACGCGAAGTGAACGACACATGAGCGAACAACCGATCCAAATGGTCTCGCAAGGTCCGCCGCGTACGGTGCTGCCCGCTGAGCCAGCAGCAGTGCGCGACGCGGTGCAACGCGTTCGCGAGGCTCAGCCGAGCGAACAGCGAGAACTCGCCGCGGCTGTTGTCGTCAAATACCCGCGGTCGTTGATCGCGTGGTGCGCGTTGGGCGATGTGGCCACCGACACCATCGAGCGCTATGCCGCCTATCGGGTTGGCTATCACCGCGGTCTCGATGCATTACGGGCGAACGGTTGGCGTGGATCTGGGTTCGTGGGGTGGGCCGACGAGACCAATCGTGGACTGCTCGGCTGCATGCGCGGCCTGTGCACGATGGCGGCGGCCATCGGTGAAGACGACGAAGCCGAGCGCCTCGCGTTGTTCCTCGCGCAACTCGATCCGTCCGGTGGTGGCGACTGAAACGCGTTGCTGGCGCCGTGCTCTGCGGAGGAGCGAGTCGGCGGATGGGTCGCGACAAAGCCCTGGTGCCCTTCGATGGCACGCCGATGGTTTCGCGTGTTGCCGACACGCTGCGCGGGGCGGGATGCGATCCGGTGATCGCCATCGGTGGCGACGAAATCGCACTCGGGGACTTGGGGCTGACCGTGATTGGAGATCGGTGGCCGGGCGAGGGTCCACTCGGCGGAGTAATCACTGCGCTCGAGCATTTCTCGGCACACGACGTGGTGGTCATTGCTGCCTGCGACCTACCGCGGATATCGACGATGACGGTGACCGCATTAGTGAACGCACTCGCCGATACACCTGAGGGCACCGACGTGGCAATGGCGATGACGGATCGGCGACAACCGTTGTGCGGCGCGTGGCGTCCGGTATCCGTCGCGCAACTGTCGGCGGTCTTTGTGGCCGGTGGCCGACGGCTCTTGGACGCGCTTACCGAATTGCGAGTGGTGGACGTCGTGGTCGGCGCAGAGCAGCTGACCAATGTCAACACCGTCGCCGACCTACCCGGGTAACGTCGTCGTATGGCAGTCGTCGAGGTCGCGGTCGAGGAGTTGCGCGACGCACTTGCAGTCGGCGCGACTCTCATCGACGTTCGCGAACCCCACGAATACGAGGCTGGTCACGTGGCTGAGGCGGTGCTGATCCCACTCGCTACCGTGCCCGATTGCATCGAGGCGTTTCGGGCCGAGCAGCCAGCGTATGTGATCTGTCGCAGCGGTATGCGGAGTCTGCGCGCGTGTGAATATCTCGCCGAGCAGGGCGTAGAAGCGATCAACGTCGCCGGCGGCATGCTCGCATGGGTCGATCTCGGCGAGGAAGTCGTTGAAGGTTCAGCCTTGTGACTTTCCGCTGGATCGCCGCCGATAGTGAGGTCGCCGAGTTCGTCGAGCAAGCGAGCAACGAACCGAGGTACGCACTCGATACCGAGTTCCACCGCGAGCGCACCTATTTTCCCAAGCTCGCTCTCGTGCAGATCGCGGCCGTTGGCGAGATTGTCCTCATTGATCCCCTTGGCTGCGATCTCTCGCCGCTGAAAATACTCTTCGATAGCGAGGCGCTCGCCGTCGTCCACGCGGCACAACAAGACCTCGACGTACTGACTCACGCAGTCGGCGCGATACCGCGTCGGTTGTACGACACGCAACTGGCGGCGGGCTTTCTCGGCTACAGCACGCCCTCGTTGGTTTCGTTGTTACAAGGTGAACTACGTGTCACAGCGGCAAAGGGCGACCGACTCACCGATTGGTTGCGCCGCCCGCTGTCGGCCGATCAGTGCACCTACGCGGCGAGCGACGTTGAACACCTCTTACTACTGCACGACACGCTTGGCGCCAAGCTGGAAGCCGAGGGGCGCACGCAGTGGGTTGCCGACGCCTGCGAGGAATTGCGCGTGCGGCCGGTGGGAGGCACCGATCCCGATCTTGCCTTCACCCGGTTGAAAGATGTGCGCATTCTGAAACCACGGGCACGGGGTGTGGCACGGGCAGTGGCGGCGTGGCGCGAACGGCGAGCGATGTCGATCGATTCACCTGTACGTCAGGTGTTACCCGATCTTGCGATTCTTGGTATCGCGCAGAAACAACCGCGCACGGTGCAAGAGCTCGGTCAAGCACGCGGCGTCGACGAACGTCATACTCGCGGCGTCATCGCCAAGGAGTTGTTGGCTGCTGTCGAACTCGGCCTTGCCGACGAGGCGCCCCCGACGGCTGCCGAAGGCGACGATCTCGAACGCAGCATGCGCCCTGCGGTTGGATTGGTGTCCGCGTGGGTCAGTGAGGTCGCTCGCCAACAGCGCATCGACGCCGGCTTGTTAGCCACGCGTCACGATCTGGTGGCATTGCTTCGCGGTGACGACGATGCACGTCTGGCAAGCGGCTGGCGCGGTGAGTTGCTGGGCGAAGGGATTCGTCGTCTCGTTGCTGGAGAGGCCGCCCTGACTTTCGACGGTCGCGGTGGGCTCAACCTGATTGACGTATAGTCCGGCGCAACTTGGCCCACAACATGTCGAACGCTTCCGCGACATCGGTACTGCGTGCGCCGTAGCTATGAATCGGGCGGCGCTCGCCGATCGCCTGATTGACGATTACACGCTGCGGAACTACCGGCTGCCAGATAGCGCGTTTGCCGACGGTGCGTGTGAGTTCGTCCAATCGCCGCTCGGCTTCGCTGCTCCATGCCGGGACCTTGTTGACGATCACGCCCGCAAGTTCCAGTTCCGCGTTGTACGAATCCCAGACCTCGTCCACCAAGTCGGCGACCGCTCCGATACCCCGCAGGCTGAGGGCCGATGGTTCGACAACGATGAGCGCGTAATCGGCGGCAGTCAGGCCAGCGGTGGTGAGTGCGCCCAACGACGGAGGACAGTCGATCAGGATCACCTCATACTGATCGGCGACCTCGAGGAGTGCCTCGCCGAGGCGCGCCGGATTGCTGCCATGGTCCTTGGTCATCAGCCGCTGCGAAGCCGGAAGCACCGACACCGCCTCGCCCCAGGCCGACTCGACGATCGCTTTGTCTGCCCCCGTACGGGCCATGACCTCGGCGGTCGACACTTCGACCTCGGCAGGATCGAGCCCCAGCACCCAGGTGCTCGACGCTTGCGGATCGAGATCGACCACCAACACCCCGAGACCGGCGGTGCCGGCCGCGGAAGCGAGTCCAAGTGTGACGGTGGTCTTGCCGACGCCGCCCTTCTGATTGAGAATCGTGACGATGTTGCCCATCGCTACATCGTGCCATTTCTGCGGAGCGCCCGGTGACACAGAATTTTGGGTCTAGCAGGTAAGATGGCGTTCAATGTCAAATCTCTAGATTCGGGAGCCCTACCGTGAAGAAGGGTCGTCACCGTCGCTTTGAAGAAGCACGGAAACTCAAGCAGGCCGGTCCCAGCGCATTCGATCTGGGTTTCGGTGGTAGCGAACAACGTCAGCCCAGTGAAGAAGACGAGTACGCCGCGCTAGCGGAAAAGTACGGAGTCACCTTCGATGAGGACGACGACGAGATCGACGACTGATCTGATCTCGGGCTGCCGCGTCTGAGCCCGTTCGAGAACCCGGCTTCATGTCACCTGCACTTCGTAACGTCGCCCTGGTCGCACACGTCGACCACGGCAAGACCACCTTGGTCGATGCACTGCTCCGCGCCACAGGCACGTTCGCCGCCCATCAGGCGGTTGTCGATCGCGTCATGGACTCAAACGACCAAGAGCGCGAGCGCGGCATCACGATTCTGGCCAAGGCCGCCTCGATCACCTGGAAGGGCGTCAAGATCAACTTGGTCGATACGCCCGGGCACGCCGACTTCGGTGGTGAGGTCGAACGTGCATTGACGATGGTCGACGGTGTCTTGTTGCTCGTCGATGCCGCGGAGGGCCCGCTGCCGCAAACCCGCTACGTGCTACAGAAGGCACTCTCGCTCGATCTGCCAGCGGTCGTCGTCATCAACAAGGTCGACCGGCAGGACGCTCGCGCCGAGGAAGTGCTCGACGAGATCTACCAGCTCTTCATCGACCTGGATGCCGGCGATCACCACATCGACTTCGAGATCGTCTCGGCGGTTGCGCGTGAGGGTCGCACGATGAAGGGCGTCGGCATGCCGGGCCCCGACGACGATCTTTCCGCGTTACTCGACACCATTCTCGACGCGATTCCGGCGCCAACCGGCGATGCGTCAGCACCGCTGCAGGCCATGGTCACACAACTCGATGCCAGCGAGTATCTCGGCCGCCTCGCGATCGGGAGAGTGGTCAACGGAGTAATGCGTCGCGGCGAGACGGTGGCGTTGCTCGAGGAAGAGTTCGCCGAAGGTCAACCGCCACTGAAGCGCAAGCTCGCGCAACTGATGTCGTTTCACGGTGTCGGCCGCGACGAGGTCGACGAACTGAGCGCGGGCGACTTGTTCGTCGTTGCTGGCTTCCCCGAGGTCGAGATTGGCGACACGATCGCGTCGACCGAAGATCCGGTCGCGCTGCCACGACTGGTCGTCGACGAACCAGTGCTGCGGATGACGTTCGGTGTCAACACCTCACCGCTCGCCGGGCGCGACGGCAAGTTCTTGACCAGTCGCCATCTCGTCGACCGACTCAACAAAGAGATCCTCGGCAACGTCTCGATCAAGTTGTTCGACACCGGAACACCCGACGTGATCGAGGTCGCCGGTCGCGGCGAATTGCAACTGGCGGTGCTGATCGAAGCGATGCGTCGCGAAGGGTACGAGCTGCAGGTCAGCCGACCGGAAGTCATCACCAAGGAAGTCAACGGCAAGCGCTTCGAACCGCAAGAGCGCGGCGTGTGCGACGTGCCCGACGAATACGTCGGCACCGTGACGCAGGAACTAGCTCCCCGCAAGGGCCGCGTGACCGATTTGCGGTCCGGTGACGCTGGGCGCACGATCGTCACCTTCGAGTGCCCGAGCCGCGGCCTCATCGGGT
>JANWKM010000059.1 GCA_025451395.1 Ilumatobacteraceae bacterium | reverse complement strand
GCGAGCAAACGTCACGGGCCAATCGGTAAACACGGGCATGAACGGCGAAGGAGTGCTCATCGCACGACCGTACCGACTTCTTTGTCAGTCAACGCATCCAGCAGGACGTGTGCGGTGCGACCGTCGAGAATGTGAACCTCGCGCACACCCGAGCGCAGTGCGTCGATGCAGCCCTGCACCTTCGGAATCATGCCGTTGGCGATCGTGCCATCGGCAAGCATGGCAGTGAGCTCCGTAGCGGTGGTGTGACGGATCAGGCTGGACTCATCGCTGACGGTGCGGCGCAGTCCTTCGACGTCGGTGAGATAGATCAGCGTCGAGGCACCGAGTGCTACAGCAATGGCTCCGGCAACCGTGTCGGCGTTGATGTTGTAGGTCTGGCCGGTGTCGTCTTTGCCCAGAGGCGCCACGACCGGGATCAGCCCCTCGGTGAGCAATTCGTGGAGAATCGTCGCATCGATCGATGCCACATCACCGACGAACCCGAGCCTCGGGTCCCGTACTTTCGCGAGGATCAGGTCTTCGCCGCTCACGCCCACCGCGAGCGCATTACGCACGTTGATCGCGGCCACTAGTTGCGGATTGACCTGCGTCATCAATGCCGTACGCGCGATGTCGATGGTTTCTGCGTCGGTGACGCGCAAGCCGCCACGAAACTCCGGCTGCTTGCCGCGCTGTGCCATGAGTTCACTGATCTGCGGCCCGCCGCCGTGCACGATCACAGGATTCATGCCGTCGCGATGCAGCTGCACAACATCGTGTGCGAATTGCGCGAGCGCATCGTTGTCACTTGCGCCAGCGAGCGCGTTGCCTCCGTATTTGATTACCACACTCACGGGTACAGACCGACCTGCGTGAGTCCCGCGGTTTCGTCTAAGCCGAGCGCGATGTTGGCTGATTGCACGGCTCCCCCGGACGCACCCTTGGTCAGGTTGTCGATCGCGCACAACGCGATGACCGTGCCCGTGCGGGCGTCGAAGCGGGCGCTGACATGCGCAACGTTGCTGCCGAGGACCGCCTTCGTGGACGGTGATGCCTCAGAGACGACGACAAACGGCTCGTCCTCGTAGAACTTGGCCAACGCCGCCTGTAGCGCCTGAGTATCGAGCACTCCAGTTGGTCGGGCGTAGCACGTCGCCAGCAGCCCGCGACTCAACGGTGCGAGGTGCGGCGTGAAGAGAACCTGCGCACCGATCTCCTGCTCGATCTCGGGTGTGTGACGGTGGTCGAGCAATCCATAGGCGGTGACGTCGCCGTCGGCGGAGCAGAACATCGAACTCTGCTTGAGTGCGCGACCGGCGCCGCTGATGCCCGTGATGCTGTTGATCACGATTCCCGTCGTCTCGACGAGACCGGCGCGCACCAACGGCGCAAGGGCGAGCGTCGCGGCGGTGACGTGGCAACCGGGGGTCGCGATCAACGATGCGCCGCGCAGTTCTTTCCGATGCAGTTCTGGGAGCCCATACACGGCCGACGCGAGTAAGCGAGCCTGGCTGTGCTCGAAGCCGTACCAGCGCGGGTAAAGCGAAGCGTCCTTCAGTCGGAACGCGGCCGACAGGTCGACGACGCAGGCGACCTTGTCGACCAGCTTCGGCACCATCGCCAAACTGGCCTCGTGTGGGAGGCCGACGAAGACGACGTCGAGCCCCTCCAGCCGCTCGATTTGGAACTCGTCGAACTGCAGCGTCGGGTAATGCGCCGCCAGGCTCGGGTACACATCTGCCGCCCGGCTACCAGCTTGCGTGTCGCCGGTTGCGTAGGCGACCTGGAACGACGGGTGCTGCGCGCAGAGGCGCAGTAGCTCAGCTCCGGTGTATCCGGAAGCACCGACGATCCCGACCTTCAGCACTGCGCATGATCATACGGAAATCCGTATGATCATGCAACAGGCGTTGCTTGAAAAGGTTAGGACTGGAAGATGATGTTGACGTGCTCGATGCCGAGCGCCTTCAGCAGCGTGTACAGCATCAGCGTGGTGTTGTCCTCTGCTCGCTGCAGCAGGTCGGTCTGCGTGGCAGCGTCGGCCATCTTGTCGGACGCCGACTCGTAGAGCTTGGCCTCGCTGGTGGGGTTGTCGCTGAAAATCCCGCCGATGCGGTTGAACAGCCCACGGTCGCGGTTCATGACGTGGCTCTGCTCGTGGTCGATCACGGGATCCATGATCGTCGGTGCGGGCAGAGTGATCGTCACGGTCGTGCGGTCCTCGCTTTGAACCAGAGCGGTAGTGGGCAGACTGGTGAAGTCGACGACGGCGTCGACCGTGCCGATAGCAACGAATTGCACGCGCTCACCGGCGAGAAACGATGGCATCCACTGGACGTCGTCTTCCTGGTCCAGCGTGACCTCGAATTGCGCCTGGGCGGCGTGGTATTCGGAGAGGTCGCGCAGGTCGAGAAGGATCGGCGGCGGCGAGTGATCGACGGACTTGGTGTCGAACGGGGTGCCGAACAGCTTGAGGCCGACGGTGACGGCAGCGATGAGGAGGCCGACGATTACCAGCGCTCCCAGGATTAATGAGGAGAAATTGCTTCGGGTTTTTTGGTTTTTCATGAGCATGGGGGTCTTGGACCTTTCTTGACCAACCACACTGAGACGCTGACGCGCCACAATGGAGAGGTGAGTCGCCCAATTCTACCGCCGCTTGGCCAAACGAGGGGTCGCCTCCTAGTAGCTACCCCGCCTCTCGCCGACCCAAACTTTGACCGCACGGTGGTCTACATGCTGGAACACACCGACGAGGGCGCTGTCGGGGTGGTCCTGAACCGCCCGCTGGACGACCCGATTCCGGACCAATTGCAGCCCTGGGAGCGCCTCCTGAGCGAGCCAGCGACGCTGCATTACGGCGGTCCCGTCGACACATCGGCGCTCATCGCGCTGGCACAGCTGAGCGGCGATATCGACGGTGCGTGGAGCATGGTTTCCGACGAGATGGGATCGATCGATCTACTGCTCGACCCCGACGAAGTAGCGACCGCTGTCGCGGCCCTGCGCGTCTTCCAGGGATACAGCGGTTGGGGCGCGCAGCAGTTGGACGAAGAGTTAGCGATAGGTGCGTGGATGGTGTTGTCCGCCGAGGCGAGCGACGTGTTTGGGCCCGATCCGGAGAACTTGTGGCGCCAGGTGCTGCGCCGACAAGGCGGCCGAGTCGCCTGGCTCGCCAACGCCCCCGACGACCTCAGCGCCAACTAGTTGATCTCCGAGGGCTATGTGCCCGTTTCCGGGCATGTAGCCCTCGGACAGCAGGTAGCCCTCGGACGATTGTTCACTTAACGCAGGGTGACGCCCATCTTCGATGTTGCTGCTTCAACCTTCGTGCGCACTGCGGCGACGTCGTCGTCGGTGAGGGTGCGATCGGGGGCTTGCAGACGCAGTCGGTAGGCGAGGCTGCGCGCACCATCGCCGGCAGCGGCGCCGCGATATACGTCGAAGAGTTGCAGATCGACCAAGAGCGCGCCCGCGGATTGACGAATCGCCTTGTCGATCTTCTCGGCAGTCACCGCGTGAGGCACGACGAGTGCCAAGTCGAGGTCGCTGGAAGGGAAACGACTCGTCGGCTTCCACCGTGCGTCGCTCGGCTCGATCGTGAGCAGCACGCTGAGGTTCAGTTCCAGCAGCGCAACTCGCTCGCTGACCTCGAACGCATCGGCAACATCCGGATGAATTTCACCGACGACACCAACCGGATCGCGCCCCAGCGACAGCGTCGCTGAACGCGCCGGATGTGTGCCCGTAGGAACGTTGGTCTGATCGAGGCGCGCTCCCCAACCCATGGCGTTCGCCAGCTCGCGCCACACACCGACTGCGTCGGCGGCTTCGGCACCGGCCAAGACAACAGCCAACGCTTCGAACTCCGCCGGCAACTCGTCGTCGCTCGGCGGGTACACGTGACCGACTTCGAACAACGAAACGTTGAACTGGCGATGCGATTCGTTGAAGGCGACAGCCTTCAGCAGACCCGGCCGTAGCGACGTTCGCAGCACGTCGTCGCCCGCCGTCATTGGGTTGGTGAGGCGTACAGCGGCAGCAGGCAACTGAGCTTTCGCGAGATCGTCAGCGGCGAGAAACGGATGCGGCATCGCTTCGTTGATGCCGAGACCCAACAAAACCTCGCGCAGCCGGCGACGGCGATGCTGCAGCGGCGTCAGTCCACCCGGCACCGTGCTCTTGGGAATCGTTCTGCCCAGCAGTTCGTAGCCGTGATGGCGAGCGACCTCCTCAGTGATGTCGACCTCCAGCGTGCAATCGGGTCGCCAGGTAGGAGTGACGACCTGCAGGTCGGCGTCGACTTGCTCGCACGAGAATCCGATCGGCTCGATCAGCGCGCGAATCGAATCGGCGTGAAAATCCTTTCCCAACAGTGCACTGACCGCACTCGGTCGCACGGTGATGATGTTCGGACGCGGCAAGTACTTCGACCGACTATCGACGCCCCCGGCGTGGACGACGAGGTCGGGACAGGTCAATCGCAGAAGCTCCACAAAGCGCGAACCCGCACGACCCATACCGAAGGGATCGACACCGCGGTCGAACCTGATCGAGGCCTCGCTGCGCAGACCGAGTCGAGTGGCGCTGGCATATATCGCGTTCGGTTCGAACCATGCCATCTCAAGCGCGAGCGTTGTGGTCGTCTCGCTGATCTCGGAATCTTTGCCACCCATGATCCCGCCGATGCCGATGGGTACGTTGTCGGCGTCGCAGATCAACAGGTCGGCCGCGCTCATCGTGCGAGTGACATCGTCGAGCGTGACGATTTCTTCGCCCTGCTTCGCGCGCCTGACGATGAAGCCACCGCCGCCGAGCGTGTCGAAGTCGTACGGATGATTGGGCTGATTGCACTCGAGCATCACGTAGTTGCTGACATCGACGACGTTGTTCAGCGGCCGCATGCCAGCGGCACTCAGCCGTCGACGAATCCACTCGGGCGACGGTCCGACGGCGATGCCGCTCATCACGATGGTGGTGAAGCGTCCGCAGCGATTCCCGTCGACGATCTTGACGGTCGCCGATCGCGCTGGCTCGACCGGATCGATGAGTGCAGGTTCGGCGGTCAGCGCGAGTCCAAATTTGGCGGCAAGGTCGCGGGCGACACCAAGGTGGCCATTGCCATCGGGGCGATTGCGCGGTACGTCGACGTCGTACACAATCTCTTCGCCGAGACCGAGCGCTTCGCCGTACGGGACGCCCAATGCCACATTCGACGGAAGAATGTAAATTCCCGCGTGATCGTCGCCGAGGCTGAGTTCACGCGCGCTGCACAACATGCCGTCGCTGCTGATTCCAAGAATCGGTTTCGGTTCGATCGCGCGACCATCGGGCATCACCGTCCCTGGTGTGGCAAGCGGGACCATGTCGCCTGCCTGCATGTTGAACGCACCGCACCACACGTGTCGTTCCACGCCATCGCCCGCATCGACGTACACGCGGTGCACTTTGGCCGCGTCCGGATGACGCTCGGTGCGTAGAACTTTGGCCGTGATCACGCCGGCAACGGAGCCGCCAACTCGTGCAACATCCTCGACGTTCAGCCCGAGATTGGTGATGACGTCGGCGATTGTGTCGATGTCCATTCCGTTCAGTTCAGGCCCGACGGGGACCAGCTCTTGCAACCACGAATGAACGATCCTCATCAGAACTGTTCCAAGAATCTGACGTCGTTGCTGTACATCTCACGCAAGTCGTTGATGGCGTGACGTTCCTTCGCCATCCGGTCGATACCGAAGCCGAACGCGAATCCACTCCACTCCTCCGGGTCGAGCCCGCCGGCGCGCAACACGTTCGGGTGCACCATCCCGCTGCCCCCGAGCTCGAGCCACTCCCCCGACGGAGTACGAATGTCGAACTCGGCCGATGGCTCGGTGAACGGGAAGTAGCTCGGTCGCAGACGACTGGTGAAGTCGGCACCGAAGAACGATTTGGTGAACGCTTCGATGGTGCCGGCGAGATCTGGCAGCGTAATGCCGCGATCGATCACCAATCCCTCGATCTGGTGGAACACCGCGAGGTGAGTCGCGTCGGTGGTCTCGTTACGGAATACCCGACCGGGCATGATCATGTAGATCGGCGGCGCGACGGTCTGCATCACGCGCATCTGTACGGGCGAGGTGTGTGTGCGCAGCACGGTGCTTCCCGGTGAGCCGTGGTCGACGTAGAACGTGTCGTGCATGCTGCGCGCCGGGTGATTGGCCGGCATGTTCAGGGCTTCGAAGTTGTACCAATCGGTCTCAACCTCGGGGCCTTCTGCCACTTGGAAACCGAGTCCGACGAAAACATCCTCCAGCCGTTGCCATGCCTGCGTGACCACGTGCGCGTGACCTCGCTTCGGTCGACGCATGATCTCGGTGAGGTCGACGCGCTCGATCTCCAATTGCACAGCGCGTTCAGCTCTGCGCAGCTCGGCCAGCCGTGCTGCCAACGCGTCGGCCACCGTTGCCGAGGCCTCGTTGAGCGCGCTGCCAGCTTGCTTCTTTTCTTCGATCGTCGACAGCTTCCCGAGCGCGGTCTTCAGATCGGTGAGCGTGCCCTTCTTACCGAGCACGTCGATCTCGACCGCGCGCACGTCGTCGCTCGTCGCGGCCGCGGCAAGGCGCTTCAACGCGCTCTCTCGCGCCGCCTTGATCTGGTCAATCATCGCTCTAGCCTTGCCGTCGCTGTCGTGCGACTTCAAACGCAATAACCGTCGCAGCCATCGCTACATTCAAGCTCTCTGCGCCGCCGGCGTGTGGGATCGTGATCCAACCATCGACCAATGCATCGTCGTCGATGCCCTGCGCTTCGTTGCCCACGACCACAGCGACAGACTTGCGCAGATCGGTTTCTGTATACGGCACCCCGCGATGCGACGATGTCGCCAGCAACGCGAGGCCGGCGGAGCGCAGCTCGGCCAATTCGAGCGACAGTACCGGTACGCGAAACAGAGAGCCGGCCGAGGAACGCACGACCTTTGAGTTGTACTGATCGACCGAGCCCGCCGTGAACACGACTGCGTCGGCCCCAGCAGCTTCGGCCGAACGGATGATGGTGCCGGCGTTGCCGGGGTCGGCGAGCCGATCGCCCACGAGCACGAACGTCGGAGCGGGCGGCATCTTGCTGGCACGCTGGCGGACGACTGCGAGCACCGGATGCGGTGCTTCGGTGCTGGCCACGCGCTCGACGACGTTCGGCGCCAACTCGAACACGTCGCCGTCGATGGACCCTGCCGTTAACACAACAGCGTCCGCGCCGGGCGCTACGAACTGGCTCTCGATCAGCCACCCAGCTGCCGCGGCTTGCGCGATGAGGCTGGCGCCCTCGACGACGAACACACCCTCCTCCGCACGCGCACTGCGGCGCCCCAAGAGACGCCGCAGTCGTTGAACCTTTGGATTCGAGAAGGTGAGCCCTTCCGAGCGAGCAGTGCTCAGAGTGCAGCCTTCGCGGCGTGAACCACTGCGCTGAACGCCGCCGCGTCGGTGATCGCCAGATCGGAGAGGATCTTGCGGTCGACTTCGATACCCGCGGCATTGAGACCAGCAATGAACCGGCTGTAGCTGATGTCGTTCAAGCGGCATGCCGCGTTGATGCGCTGAATCCACAGACGGCGGAACTCGCCCTTCTTGGCGCGCCGGTCGCGGAACGCGTACTGGCCACTGCGCATGACTTGTTCGTTGGCCGCGCGAACTGAGCGACTCTTGTTTCCGTAATAACCCTTTGCCCGCTCGAGCACCTGCTTGCGGTGCTTCTTCGAGGCGACGGCACGCTTTACACGAGCCATGATGCACTCTCCAGTCGTTTCAGAACTTGTTAAGAACTAATAGATCAATGTTGTGTGGTCGACGACGCGATTAGCGCTTGCAGAGCATGCGCTTGATCTTCTTGGCGTCGCCGGGGTGCACGTCGACCGTGCCGTCGAGACGGCGGGTGCGCGTGGACGGCTTCTTCTCAAAGAGGTGCTGGCGGTTCTGCTGCAGACGTCGCAGCTTGCCGGTACCGGTGACTTTGAACCGCTTAGCAGCGGTCTTGCTCGTTTTCATCTTGGGCATAGTGTTCTTCCCTGTTCGGACTTGCTCGATTGTTGGGGGCTGGCTGTCGTTAACTAGGACGGTTATGCCGACTCGGGCGCTGCGACCGGTTCTTTCGGCTGACGCTTGGTCACCTTGGTCACTTTGGTCTCGTTGACTTCGGTCTCGTTGACTTCGGTCTCGTTGACCTTGGTCACCTTGACCTCTTTGGCGTTGACCTCTTTGGCGTTGTTGACCTGTTTGGCGTCTGCTGACTTCTTCGGCGCTGCTTTCCTGTCGGGCGCTAGAACCATCGTCATGTTGCGTCCTTCAAGTCGAGCCATGGTTTCGACCTTGGCGGTCGGACCCAGTTGTTCGAGCACCGCGTCGAGGATTCGGGAACCAAGTTCAGGGTGCGCCATTTCGCGCCCCCGGAATTGCAAGGTGACCTTGACCTTGTGGCCGTCTTCGAGGAAGTCGTGCATGTGTCGCACCTTGGTGTCAAAGTCGCCCTTGCCGATCTTGGGTCGGAACTTCACTTCCTTGATGGAGACGTGAACAGTCTTCTTGCGCGATTCCTTGGCCTTCTGGCTTTCCTCGTAACGGAACTTGCCGTAGTCCATGATCCGGCACACTGGCGGTGTTGCCATTGGTGCCACCTCGACAAGGTCGAGATCAGCTTGGCGAGCCAGAGTGAGCGCATCAGGGAGGGCTTTGATTCCCAACTGTTGGCCATCGTGTCCGATCAATCGGACCTCGCGGGCTCGGATGCGCTCGTTGTACCGGTGTTCCGGTGTCGTCGGCGGTGCTATGAGTTCTTACTCCTGTGAATGGGTGCTGCCCCTCCTGTGTTGGTGATGCGAAGTCACCGAACACCCCGGGGCACACCGCATCGAGCGGCATGCTACGCAATGCATGTGACCCGGACGCACACTTCGTACATTCTTGAAGGTGGCCGGGTGGGAACTGCCGCTAGCGGCAACCCCACTTCGCCTCAGTTGTAAGGCCATTACGCTACCAAGCGTGAGTGATACTCCCTCCAGCGACACGATCGACGAGGCGCAGCAGGCGATCAACGAGGCCCGCGAGCGGTTGGCGGGCATCCCCGCCGAGTTGGTGGTCTCGAACCACGTCATGGGCCTGTACGAGCTGGCGGCGATCCATCTCGGCTCCGAGCCGCCCTCGCTCGTTGAAGCGGCGTTGGCGATCGATGCTGTCGGCTGCCTGGTCGAGGGTCTTGGCTCGCGTCTCGGGCCCGATTCCGACACCCTGGTGGCGGCGCTGTCGAACATCCGGCTGGCGTTCGTGCAGATCAAGAACGCTGCTTCGGCCGGTTGAACCTGCCGACTCGAGCTCGGCGAACTCTGCCCTCGCTGACCGTCACGCCTTCCGCTTTCAGCAATGCCGTCTGCTCGCGTTCGTGACCGGGGACCAAGCGGCCCACGGAGTTGACGACGCGCCACCAGGGCAACTCTTCTTCCGTGGTGGCGAGAATGCGGCCGACCAGCCGACTCAGCTTCGGGTAGCCAGCGTCGGTCGCGATATCGCCGTACGTCACCACCTCGCCTTCTCGAAGCGCGCGGATCACGTCGACGATGTGAAGATCACGGTCGTTCATACCGGCAATATTTGCGACGCCTCATAGCGACCCAACTTGCACAGCAGAACAAAGCTCACTGCAGTACCGACTGCGATCGTGCGAGAACCATCGGCGATCTCGATGCAGTGAAATGGAAAGCGAACGCCATCGCCACGCTCGACTTCGCCGAGCCCCACCGCGTCGTCGAATGCGACGACTCGACCCGCGAAGCTGTCACTCATGTGCGGTCGGTTGATCAGCGAGTAGACGAAGCGCGTGAGGCAATACGTCGAAGATGGCGCTCAGTTGCTCGACGCAGCCTTTTGGTGAGCCGGGCGTGTTACAGATGATCGCTTGACCGCGTACGCCGACGATGCCGCGCGACAGGCGACCGAGCGGGCTGACGAGTCGCATTGCTTCCGCCAGCCCCGGTGCTTCGCGCTCAATGACCTGACGCGTGCCTTCGGGAGTTTGATCGCGCGGTGCGAAGCCAGTGCCGCCAGTGGTGACGATGAGGCCGCTGAATCCTTTGGCCAGACGAGTCAGTTCCGCCGCGACGTTGTCGCTTCCATCGGCGACGACCGTCTGCTCGACGACGACAAAGTCATTCGCCGCCAGAAGTTCCGCAAGCGCCGCACCACTGGCGTCGACTCGCGTGCCCGCGATCACGCCGTCGCTCACCGTGAGAACCTTGGCGCTGAACGGCTCCTTACTCATTGCGTCCTACGGTACCGAAGCACGATCATCCCGTCGGTACCTGCATCGTGGGGCAACAGTCGCCAGCCAGCGCCGAAGGGTCGCCACTGCCCGTCCGGTACTCCCGCGATCGGCTCGAAGCCGGGCGGGATCTTGCGGTCGCTTGATTCGGCGGCGAGCAGCGTGCACACGCTGTACACGAGTGAGCCGCCGACCTTCACGAGTGGCGCACACTCGTTGATCATCCGCTGCTGCAGGGCCGCCAACTCGTCGACATCGGTTGCTGTGATGCGCCAGCGAGCGTCGGCGCGACGGCGCAGCGAGCCGAGTCCACTGCACGGAGCGTCGATGAGTACGTGGTCGAATGCGGCGGCACGAAACGGCGGACGTGTTGCGTCGGCCACGACTGGGATAGCGTCCTTCGTCGCGAGGCGCGCGACGTTCGTGGCGATAAGACGGACCCGCTGAGGTTGTAGATCGGCCGCGACGACGAACGCGCCGGTCGCAGCGATGGCAGTCGACTTGCCGCCGGGGGCAGCGCACGCGTCGAGCACCGCGTCACCCGCTGCTGCAGAAACGCAGGCGGCAACCCATTGCGAGCCGAGATCCTGTGTGTAGCCGTCGTCGCGTTCGGTGACCGAGGGTGCCTCATTCATCACCGCCAACGTCGCCATCGCATCGTCGTGACCAAGCTCAGTGATGAGTCGATCGACGATCCAATCCGGGTAGCTCAAGCGCACGGCGTCGCTGGGCCATTGCATCGGCGTGTCGGCGACCCGCCGCAGCACTGCGTTGACGAAGCCGCGCGCTGCTTTCGGGGCGAGCTCGACGGTCTCACCTACTGCCGCATGCGCGGGGACCTGAGCGAAATGGAGCTGGTACGCGCCGAGGCGTAACACGGTGCGAACTTCCGGCGAGGGATTCTTGGAGACGAAGCGGTCGACGAGTGCATCGCAGGCACGACGCATGCGGGTAGTGCCGTAGACGAGTTCGGTGACGAAGTGGCGATCGCGATCGGCGAGCTTGCTGCGTTGTAGTTCGGCGGCGAGGACCAGGTTGGCGTACGCACCCTGATGATCGATCCGTTGCAGGCAGCGAAACGCCACCAGCCGGGCTGTCATTCGAAGAACTCGCCGCGCAGCTGTCGTAGACCGAGTTTGAAGTCGGTCAACGACATCGCGGACTTGCCCTCCGGTTGCACTGTCACCAACCGAAGACCGGAGACCGGCTCCTCCAGCGATCTGCCCTCGACGAAAGAGGCGCCGTCGGCTTGCAACACAGCCTCGAGCACCTTCAGTCGCTTGCGGCGGAACATCGTCCATGCGCCGCCGAGGCGAATCAGTCGATCAATTTGCTCTGCCGGTTGCGACCAGTCGATGCGTAGTTCGCTGGCGCGGATCTTCGCCGCGTAAACAGGCTCCCCCTGTTGTTCGATCGGCGTCGGCAACGGCCCACTCAGACAGCGGACCAGTTGCTCGACGCCTGCGGCGATGAGCGACTCGCGTAATTCGTGCAGGGTGGTCGTGCGACCGATCGGCACGCGGACCGCGTCGTACACCGGCCCAGTGTCGAGACCGGCTTCTAGCCGCATTAGGCACACGCCCGTTTCGGTGTCGCCGGCGAGCAACGCGCGTTCTACTGGGGCGGCACCACGCCAACGCGGCAGCAACGAAAAGTGCGAGTTCACCATCGGGACGTCGTCGAGGATGTGTGGTCGGATCAGATGGCCAAACGCGACCACTACGCCCAGTTCGATCTCGCGCCGGAGTACGTCGTCGACGTCGCTGCTGACCTCGAGGCCAAGCTGGAGCGCGGCAGCCTTCACTGGGCTGGGACTGGATTCGCTCCCCCGCCCACGCCGTTTATCGGCACCGGTGACGACGACTGCTACCTCGTGGCCAGCTGTGACTAGTGCCTGCAGCGACGGCACCGCCATCGCCGGCGTGCCGAGGAACGCCAGCCTCACGGCAGTGGCACGTGACGCGACTGCCCTGGCTCGGGCGACTCTTGCATCTTGCGCCACTCGGTGAGCGCCAGTTTGCGCTGCTCGGGCGACATGCGATCGAACATCAACACACCGTTCAAGTGATCGATCTCGTGCTGGAACATGCGACCCATCAACTCGTTGACCTCGAACTCGATCTCGTTGCCATCCAGGTCGAGGCCGCGCACGAGCACTCGGTCGGGTCGCATGATGTCGACGTAGAGCTCGGGAATGCTGAGGCAACCCTCGCTGTAGACCCACTCGCCGTCGCTCTCAATGATCTGCGGATTGATGATCGTGTGCTTTTCGTCGTCGATGTCCCATACGACGATCTGCTTTTGCACGCCGATCTGCGGGGCCGCGAGTGCCAAACCGGAGTCGCTCTCGTGCAGCGTGACGAACATGTCGTCGACAAGGCGCGCCACCTTGCCATTGATGTCGGTGACCGGTGCTGCCTGCGATTTCAGCACTGGATCTCCGAAGGTTCGGATCGCGTACGCCATGAGATGTAAGGCTACCCAGCGATGGCCGCGCCCGGTTCGCACTACTTCGATGAGGAGCCGACCACCGAGTCCGCCCCGCGCGATGTCTCGCTGCTACTTCCGGACATGAACTTGACACTGCGCACCGATCGCGGAGTCTTCGGTTACAACCGCATTGACGCCGGCACGAAGCTGCTGTTGCTGAAGGCGCCTCCGCCGAGCGCGACCGGCGACCTGCTCGACATCGGCTGCGGTACCGGTGCGATTGCTTTGACGATGGCGCGGCGTGCGCCGAATGCCACAGTCTGGGCGATCGATGTCAACGAGCGAGCGCGTGACCTGTGTGCGACGAACGCTGAACTCAACGGCATCGGGAATGTGCGCGTCTGCAGCCCCGACGACGTGCCTGCCGACGTGCGCTTCGCGACCATCTGGAGCAACCCGGCGATTCGCATAGGCAAGCCGGCGCTGCACGAAATGTTGTCGCGCTGGTTCGGCTGCCTGACGGCCGACGGCGAGGCCCTGATGGTCGTGCATAAGCATCTAGGCGGCGACTCGTTGCGAGCCTGGCTCACGGAGAACGGTTATCCCACCACTCGCCTCGCCAGCGCGAGCGGCTACCGAATTCTCAGGTCTACTCGATCGGTATTGTGAGCCCATCGTGGGCGACGTTTGGGGAGATACCGACGACACATATAGGAATCCGGGCTGCTCGATCTGCGGGAAGATTCCCACGCGGGCACTACCGATTCGTCGCCACGTTGGCATGATCGTGCTCCACCAATTCGTCAAGGTGAACGCACCGCTGTGTCGAACTCATGGCGTTGAAACCACGTCCGCGTTCCTCAAGAAGACTCTGGTACAGGGTTGGTGGGGACTAATCAGCGTTTTTGTCAATGCATTCGTGGTTGTGAGTGACCTTGTCGTCTTGCGTCGATACCACGGGTTGTCAGCGCCGGAGCGGCGGCAACGGGTTGCGAACGGAGAATCCACCGAAGATTGGCTATACGACCCGTTCAAGCGATTCCACTACCGCTGGTTCGGATCCGAAGGTTGGACCGACAAGGTTGCTACCAACGGCTTCGTTTCAAGCGACCCGCCAGGTTGGCGCTGACCGAAAGCTGGGTCCGAAAAGATTTTTGAGATTTC
>JANWKM010000058.1 GCA_025451395.1 Ilumatobacteraceae bacterium | reverse complement strand
GCCACTACCCGGCGGAAGGTGTTGCAGCACTTTGCGATCGCGTGCGAGGCGTTGTGCCTGTGCGGCCGTCTCGTTGCTCGGGCGTTCGCCGATGATGCCGCGTAGCAACGTCTCTGCTGCAGCTCGGTTGATCGGTAGACCGTCGAAGGCGAGTTCCGCGCACAACAATTCCGCGGCCGACTCGCTGCGCGCGGTTGCTTCCGCATCGTTGACACTCGGCAACACGGCGAGTTGTTGCCGTTGCCAATACGCGACCTGCAGCGCAGCCGACGCCCACGCGGCCAGCCGATCGGGGGATTGCGCCCAACCACCCGCTACCCATTCCGGTCGTAAGTAACCATCAGGACGTTCAGGATTCTCGGCGTCTCCTTCGTCATGACCCTCATCGGCGAGCAGATCGAGTTGGCCGAGTGCCGGTGCTGCGTCGTGGGTCAGTCCACGCATCTTCGACCACAACCGCACCGGATCGGCGCGCCAGACTCCATCGAGCAAGCGGTGCACCGCGGCAAGATCCCAACAGGTCGCGAGGCGTGTACCGCCTGCCACCAGCGTTGTAGCAGTCGCGTTCGACCACAGCACCCAACGCGGTCGCAGCTCCAGATCCACGTCCGCGATCAGCTGCGCGGCAGAGTCGTTCACCAGGGTGTCGCCCTCGACCGCAAACGTCGTGTTGGCCGTCGCGAATCCCGCGGTACGTCCATCGGCCACCGCGAGGCCGAGCAACGTTCCGTTCGTCACTCCAGCAGCCCGCAACTTGTCGAGGGCCTGGTCAGAATTGTGAATCTCGACGAGCACTACGCCATCCTTGCTGTCGCGAGGCTAGAAAGGATTGCAGTGACCTCATCTACGAAGGTTCCGTCGATGATGTTTCGGTCATTGCGCCACCGAAACGCCCGCCTTTTCTTTTTCGGGATGTTGGTCAGCACCATCGGTACGTGGATGCAGATGACCGCGATGTCGTTGTTGGTCTACGAGCTCACGGGGAGTGCTACCAACGTGGGCGTCTCGCTGCTCTGCCAGTTCCTGCCCATGCTGCTGCTCGGCGTGTGGGCCGGCGCCGTCGCCGATCGTCACGACAAACGGCGCATTGCTCTCCTTACGCAGTCGTTGCTTGCTGCGCAGGCTGCATTGTTGGGGACGCTGTACCTGCTGGATGTGTTGACGCTGCCGATCGTGTACGTGCTCTCAGTCGTGCTCGGTGTGGTCGCTGCATTCGACAATCCCGCGCGTCGCGGCTTCGTGTTCGAGCTCGTCGAACCGTCGGAGATCACGAACGCGCTCTCGTTGAACACCGCGGTGATGACCGGATCACGAATCGTCGGCCCGGCGTTGGCGGCAGCACTCAAGGGTCCGCTCGGCGCCGGATGGCTGTTCTTGATCAACGCGGCGTCGTTCACCGCCATCTTGTGGCCATTGCTGGCGATGGACCGCACGCGCCTGTTTCCCGCTGCGCGCGCGTCGCGGGGTGGCACGCCGGTTCGCGACGCGATGCGTTTCATCACTCGCGACCGCCGACTGTTGGTTGTATTTGTCGTGTTCACCGTCGTGGCGATGTTTGCGTTCAACTATCCGGTCTCGCTGCTGAAGATCGCCATCTCGCGATTCGACCGCGAGGCGCTCTTCGGGATCATGCTCGCCGCGACCGGTCTGGGGAGCATGGTCGGTTCGCTGATCACCGCGGCTCGATCGCGAATCACCACTTGGTGGTTCTTCGGTAACGGCGCGTTGCTGGGCGCAAGTGGAATCGCGCTGTCGTGGGCGCCGAACGCATGGACGGCGGTCGTCCTGGCAGTTCCGGTGGGGTTCGGCGGCGCCGCGTTCGTGTCGGCGCAAAACGCAATCATGCAGCAGGAGTCTCCGCCCGACATGCGCGGACGACTCCTCGCGCTCGGTGCCGTGGCTTTTCTGGGTACCACTCCGATCGGCGCACCGACGACCGGGTGGATCGCGGACCATGTTTCGGCGGAGTGGAGCCTCGCATACGGCAGCATCGTCACCTTGGTGGCGGTTGCGATCGGCTTCGCATTGCGCTGGCGATCAACCCGCGCGCAGGTTCCAACCGATCATGACCAACTGCCCCCGATGCTCGTGGATTACGCCGACGGTGGCGGTGTCGTTCCATAGCGAGGCACCGGCCCTCGCAGGTAGGCCAAGGAGGCGGGCAGTGAGGATGCGACTGAGATGTCCGTGCGTGAACACAACTACGGCGCGATTCGCGGCCACGCGTTCGACCTTGGCGCAGAACGCGTCGCAACGAGCCGCGACCTGCAAAACGCTCTCGCCGCCTGGGCAACCGCCTTCGAACAGATTCCACTCCGGATCGAGCGCAAGGATCTCGCTACTGGTGAGGCCTTCGTAATCGCCGTAGTCGTACTCCTCGAGCGCCGGCACCGGCTCGGCCACGTACTGTGGCAGCGCCAACTCCGCCGTTCGCGTGGCGCGCTCGAGCGGACTGGTGAAGACCAACGGCTCGGCACCCTCTAGCAAACGCATGAGCAGCGCAGTGAGATCGAGTGCCTGTTGCTCGCCTGCCTCGGTCAACGGTAAGTCTGTGCGACCGGTGTGGCGACCGGCCACCGACCATTCGGTGGCGCCGTGGCGCACCAAGAGGATGAGTGCGGGCAATGGCTGTTTGCGGGTCACAGGTCGAGGGTAAGCCCTTCCAGCGGCTAGCACTCGGTAGCCTGGAGTGCCAAGATGCTCGACGAACGCAAGACCGCAATCCTGCGGGCAGTGGTGCAGGAATACATCACCACTGCGGCGCCGGTGGGATCTACGCACATCGCCAACGCGCCGGGCGTCAAAGTCAGTTCGGCCACCGTGCGCAACGAGATGGCAGTGCTCGAACAAGAGGGCTATCTCGCGCAGCCGCACACATCGGCAGGTCGCATTCCTACCGACCGCGGTTATCGCTTCTTTGTCGATCACCTGGCAGCACCCGGGCCGCTCGACTCGCAGGCTTCGCAACAGGTCGGCGCCTTCTTCGACTCGGCTCACGGTCGCCTCGAAGAACTATTGCACCAGACCACCAACCTGCTCGCGCAAGTCACGCATCATGCTTCCGTCGTCGTCGGACCACGCTCGGAAACGGCGGTGGTGCGTTCTGTTCAGCTGGTCGGCCTCGGCGGGCGCTCGGCCACCGTTGTCGCGGTGCTGTCGAACGGCACCGTCGAGAACGAGCAGGTCGAGTTGCCTGTCGAGATGTCGGAGGTGCGGTTGTCGGCGGTGTCCGCGCACCTGCAAGCGCATCTCCCCGGTTCCACCCTCGACGCGCCGCGCGATCTACCGGCTACCGGCGACCGCGATTTCGACGCGGTGTGCGCCGCTGCGGTGCGATCACTCGCCAAGTCGGCCGCCGATGAGCCGGTCTACGTTGGTGGCGCAGCCTCGATGGCGCACGCCTTCGACGCCGTCGACACGGTGCGCGCTGTGCTCAACACACTCGAGCAGCAGTTCGTGCTCGTCTCACTCGTTCGCGACGTGCTCAATCGCGGCCTTTCGGTGGCGATCGGTGCCGAGCACGGCGTCGCGCAATTGGTCGCCTGTTCGGTCATCGTCAAACCCGTTTATGTCGATGGTGAACAGGTCGGCACGGTCGGGGTACTGGGACCGACGCGAATGGATTACCCGCAAGCGCTGGCTACCGTCGAGGTCGTGAGCGAACGACTGGGACGCCGACTCAGCGACGGCGGCAGCAACTGACGATGGCCGACTACTACGCGCTGTTAGGCGTGCCAAGAAATGCGTCGAACGACGATTTGAAGAAGGCGTACCGCAAGCTCGCGCGCGAGTTGCATCCCGACGCCACGCCCGGCGATGCCGCCGCTGAAGACCGCTTCAAACAAGTAGCGCATGCGTATGAAGTACTCAGCGACCCCGAGACGCGTGCGCGCTACGACCGATTCGGCGAGCGAGGAGTCGGCGGTGCCGGCGCGAATATGGGCGAAGGGTTCGGCGCTGGCGGCCTGGGAGATTTGTTCGACGCGTTCTTCGGTGGTGGCGGCAGCCCATTCGGTGGCGGTGCCCCGCGCGGTCCTGCCGGTCCGCCGCGCGGCCAGGACCTGGAAGTAATCGCCGATGTTGCGTTCGAGCAGGCGGTGTTCGGAGCGACCGTGCCGGTGACGGTACGCACCGCCTTGCGCTGCGAGGTCTGCAACGGCAGTGGCGCCGGCGCCGGCACCAAGCCGGTGACCTGTAGTGAGTGCAATGGTCGCGGCCAGGTACAGCGAGTGCGCCAAAGCCTTCTCGGACAAATGGTCACCTCGTCGGCGTGCACCAAGTGCGGCGGGTTCGGCAAGGTCGTGGTGACTCCCTGTCCGACCTGCAACGGCGATGGTCGCGTTGTCACTGACAAGACGTACCAAGTCGATGTTCCCGCAGGGGTCGATACCGGCTCGACGCTGCGGCTGACCGGCCGCGGCGCCGCTGGGCCGCGCGGTGGGGGAGTCGGCGACCTCTACGTTCATATACGAGTGGCCGAGCACGAGCGTTATCGACGCGAACACGACGACCTGGTGACCGACTTGCCCGTCTCGATCGCACAAGCAGCGCTCGGCACACGATTCACATTGCCGACGCTGGATGGCGACGAAGAAATTGTCGTGCCGTCCGGAACGCAGCCCGGTCGCGAGTTCGTGCTGCGCCAACGCGGTGTACCACGCCTGAAAGGGCGAGGGCGTGGCGACCTGCGCGTGCGAGTACGCGTGGTGGTGCCGACGAAACTCTCCGACTTCGAAACCGAGCTGTTAAAAAAGCTGGCCGACTCGCGCGGTGAGGAAGTACACAGCGAGCACGGACTGTTGTCGCGCTTCAAGTCTGCGTTCCAGTGAATCCCGCGCTGCGCGCCAGCGCGGCGCATGTCTTTGTCGACACGCTGGACTCGATCTCGCCGTCGACCGAGGATGCGCACCATCTGTTCCGCGTTCTCCGCTTGCGCGATGGCGAGCCGGTGACGGTCAGCGATGGTCGCGGCGGCTGGCAGTCGTGCACCGTTGCGGATGGTGGGTTGTTGCCGGTTGGTGAAGTGGTCGTCGAATCAGCTGGCACACCGTTGACGATTGCGACGGCGATCCCAAAGGGGGACCGCCTCGAGTGGATGGTGCAGAAGCTCACCGAGTTGGGAGTGAGCGAGATCATGTTGATGCACTGCGAGCGCAGTGTCGTGCGCTGGAAGGACGATCGCGCGGGTAAGCAGCTGGCGCGCCTAGCGAGGGTGGCTCGCGAGGCGGCATCGCAAAGCCGGCGTGTCTGGTTGCCGCGGTTGAGTGGTCCTGTCGACGTTGCAACGGCGGCTGGGATCCTCGGCGCGATGGTTGCCGATCCCGACGGCGAGGCGGCGACAGCTCTCGATCGCCCGAGCCTCGTTCTCATCGGACCCGAGGGCGGCTTCACCGAGACCGAGCGCCGGCTGTGCGGGCGCTCGATCAGCCTCGGGCGAAACATCCTCCGCGTCGAGACGGCCGCTTTGTATGCGGCAGTTTTATTCGGGGACGTGTAGGGATACGAGCACCGCTGAGCGTGGCGGGGTAGTGTGTCTACCACTATCCGCAGTTTTCGTTTATGACAGGTTTCGAAATGTCGATAACGATCGAGAGCAAGGAAGGCTGGATGTGATGCACGATTTCGACGATGACGGCGCGTCCTCCCCGTACAGCCGCAAGGTCGGCGACCGCCTGCGCGTGATCCGCAAACAGAAGCGTCTGTCATTACAAGAGGTCGAGTCGTCGTCCGAAGAGGAGTTCAAGGCTTCGGTGCTCGGTGCCTACGAGCGTGGCGAGCGGGCGATTTCCGTGCCGCGACTCGAGCGTCTCGCCAAGTTCTACAGCGTTCCGGTCGACCAACTGTTGCCCAGGGAAGACATCAGCGAGCCCGAAACCGATGCCGCGACCTCGGCCAAGAAGCTCGGCATCGACCTGGTCAAGCTGAATCAACTGACCGGTCAGCCTTTCGAGATGCTGTCGCGTTTCTTGAAGATGATCCAGGTCCAGCGGCAGGACTTCAACGGCAAGGTGATGACGGTGCGGGGGATCGACACGCGTGCCATCGCGGCAATGCTCGATGTACCGGTCGATCAGGTCGGCGCCCGTCTCGACGCGCTCGACCTGCTGTTCCATCCGTAAGTGAACGGCCTCTTCGGCGTCTACGTCCACATTCCGTTTTGCGCGAAGCGTTGCGACTACTGCGCGTTCGCGACGTGGACCGATCGCAGTCACCTGCAGACTGAATACCTGCGAGCGTTGCGTCGCGACATCGTTGACGCCCTACTGCCGCCGGCGAGCAGCGTGTTCGTCGGTGGCGGAACACCGACGCTTGTAGACCCCGCACAGTTAGCCGATGTTCTGAGTGCGATACCTCGTGTCGACGATGCGGAGGTAACCGTCGAGTGCAACCCCGACGACGTCACCGTCGAGATGATGCGCACGTACCGCCGAGCGGGTGTGAACCGCGTCAGCATCGGCGTGCAATCGATGGTGCCCCACGTCCTTGCCTCGCTCGGGCGCACACACGTGCCCGCGAACGTGCATCACGCCGTCGACGCCGTTCACGCCGCCGACATTCCCACTTACAACCTTGACTTGATCTACGGTGCCGCCGGCGAGTCGCTGGCCGATTGGCGACTCACACTCGAGGGTGCGATTGCGCTGGCGCCGACGCACATTTCGGCGTACGCACTGACGATCGAAGCCGGTACTCCGCTGGCCGACGAGCCACACCGACACCCCGACGACGACGACCTTGCCGACAAGTACGAGTTAGCCGACCAGTTGCTCATCGCCGCCGGGCTCGCCAACTACGAGGTCAGCAACTGGGCGCTCGCGGGGCACGAGTGCAAGCACAACATGCTGTATTGGCGCCAAGGCAACTATCGAGGTTTTGGAAGCGCCGCGCACAGCCACCTCGATGGTCGCCGCTGGTGGAACGTGCGTACCCCCGAGCGCTACATCGCGGCCGTGACTGATGGCGAGGCGACGGAAGCGGCAGGCGAGACGTTAGACGAGAACACACGGCGCACCGAAGGGCTGCAGCTCGCGTTGCGGATGCGCGATGGCGTGCCGGCGTCGGCATTGCCGGTCGAGGCGTTGGCTGCCGACGGTTTGGAGGACCTGGTTGAGTCGGACGGCGAACGTGTGCGATTGACACAACGTGGCCGGTTGCTCGCTAACGAAGTGTCGTTGCGCTTGCGCTGACTGATAGATTCCTGCTCGCTACACGGGCGTGTAGCTCAGTTGGTAGAGCGCCACTATGACATGGTGGATGTCGCAGGTTCG
>JANWKM010000057.1 GCA_025451395.1 Ilumatobacteraceae bacterium | reverse complement strand
CGCATCGCCGGTCTGGGATACCAAGAAGGTTTCGGCGGTCACTTCCACAACGACGATTCGTTGACGGTGCTGCGCGATCTGCCTGGAGTCGTCGTGGCGGTGCCCGCCCGGCCGGATGATGCGGCCGCGATGCTGCGCACGCTCGTCGTAAGCGCAGCACTCGACGGCACCGTCGGTGTTTTCGTCGAGCCCATCGCCCGTTATCACACCGCAGACATGTTGCAGGCTGGCGATCGAGCGTGGCTGGCAACACCCGATCGCGGAGTCCACGTTCCGATCGGCGCTGCGCGCACCTACGGCGAGGGCAAGGACCTGACGATTCTGACGTTCGGCAATGGACTCTTCATGTCGTTGCGCGTTGCGAGCAACTTGCGCAAGCGCGGCAAGAAGGTGCGGGTTGTCGACCTGCGCTGGATCAGCCCGTTGCCCGTCGACGACATCGTGCGCGAAGCGAAGGCGACCGGCAAGGTGTTGGTGGTCGATGAAACTCGCTCATCGGGCGGAGTCGCGGAAGGCGTGCTCTCCACGCTGATCGATCATGGCTACAACGGCCGGATGGCACGAGTGGCAAGCAAGGACAGCTTCATTCCGCTTGGCGACGCCGCCAAACTCGTGCTCCTCAGTGAGAGCGAGATCGAAGCGGCGGCCGAGCGGCTGCTGCGCCGTTAGGTGTGCTCTATGGGGTGGTGGCGGAAGCCGTTCAGTAGCAGCAGGTCGTACACGATCTTGCAGACACCCGCGACGATAAGTGGCCAACCGAATGAGCTGTTGTGCAGCATCCACCCAGCGAGAGTCGGCGACAACGCTGCGGCGAGACTGCGCGGCACGTTGGTGACACTCGCTGCCGCTGCTCGTTCCGCTGGCGACACAACTGCCATCACGTACGAAGTGCGCACCGGCACGTCCATCTGACTCAGGAGACTGCGCAGCACCAGCATCGTCAGCGCCCACGGCATCGACGGCATCAGCGCTGCCGCTATCAGAAAACAGTTCGCGGGTAGATGGGTGAAAACCATCGTGCGGATCAGACCTATTCGCGCTGCCAGCCAGGCAGCGACGAAACCAGACACTGAACTGCATATGCCGGTGACCAACAACAATGTGCCGACCCCACTGACCGAAATCTCGAAGCGCTGGAAGAGCCACACCACCAAGAGCGATTGCACGACGAAGCCGCCGCCGAACGAGTCAAGCGCGAAGAGTGCAGCGAGGCGATAGACGATCACGCGCGACGGGCCGAGCGGCGTCGCTGGGGTACCACCGACTTCTGACTGTTGCGTGAGGGAGCGATACATCAGCCACACCGCGACACCTGCCAGCGAATAGACCACGAAACAAGCGCGCAGTGCGGTCGATTCTGAAATCGACGTATGGCGCACGATCGCCTCCGGAATCGCGATTGCCTGCGATCCGAGCGCGCCAGCCAGTCCGCCGGCGAACGCATAGCGGGCGTAAAGCCCAGTGCGCGCTCGAACTGTCGATGTCGTCGCCGCGAGCAACGACTGTTCCAGCGGCAGGAACATACTGACGTCGCCCGCCGATGGGTTCAGGGTGCCAACGACACCGACCGCGAGCAGGATCGCGAACTGAGTGAACGCGCCGAAGGCCAATCCACTGAAGATCATCACCGCGGCGCCGACGAATAGCAGGGTTCGCCGCGGAATCGCATTGCCGTGAGTGCCGACCAGCAAGGTCACCAAGGCGGAGCCGAGTAGCATGGCGGTGACGGTGACGCCAATCTGCAACTTGGAGAAACCCAGCAGCGGCAGGAGCGCAGCGATTGCAACGCTGATCAACCCGTCGACGAACCCGCGCACCGCCCTGGTGGCCATCAGCACGCGGGCGTCTGCGTGGGTTTGCGCAGGCAGCAACGGCACGACTGCGACGCTACTCAGCGCGTTACCGTGGCCACGGTGCCACTGCAATTGACCTTCGTGACGTCGGCGAAGCGTTACGCGGATTTGCCCGAGACACCGTGCGAAGTCGCGTTCGTCGGGCGCAGCAACGTCGGTAAGTCGTCTTTGATCAACGCACTCGCAAACCACCGCCAGTTGGCAAAGGTTTCGAACACGCCCGGCCGTACGCAACTGCTCAACCTGTTCCGTCTGCCGAGCGGTGGGACAGTCGTCGATCTTCCCGGTTATGGGTACGCGAAGGTCCCCGGACGCGAGCGTGCCGGGTGGCGTTCGATGATCGAGGGTTACCTTCTAGAACGCGAGGGACTCGACTTGGTGTTGGTATTGGTCGACGGCGAGATCGGGCCGACCAAGCTCGATGTGCAGATGCTCGATTGGCTACGCGCCAACGATGTGCCGCACACGGTGGTGGCGACCAAAATTGACAAGGTGCGTCCGTCGAAGCTGGCAGCTCGTCGCAAGCAGCTCGCAGCCGCATGCTCTCTCGAGGAAGGCGACATTATGTGGGCGAGCGCAACAAAGGGCACTGGCATCGACGCGATGCAGCGCCATCTACTCGCGTTACTTACCCCTTAACGCTCCACGAAGTTTGGCGCCCACGTCGCGCGGATCGAGCAGCGACATCCCCTTGCGAACCAGCTTCTGCTTCCTCGACGTATACGGCGGGTACATCAGTGCTGGATCCATGCGCGTGCTGCGCGCATGCACTCCGCGACGATGGCTGAAGGTGTCGAAGCCGAACTTGCCGTGGTACGAGCCCATACCACTCTCGCCGACGCCCCCGAACGGCAGATTGGGATTGCTGAAATGAAGCAGCGTGCCGTTCACACAGACGCCACCGCTCGTCGTGCCTGCAATCACCTGGTCGTTCTCGTCGTCGCTGTCGCTGAATGTGTACAGCGCCAACGGCTTGTCACCTTCGTCTGCGCGCTGCTGCACGAACTCGATGGCGTCGTTCATCGAGTCGACGGCGATGATCGGCAGGATCGGGCCGAAGATCTCTTCGCCCATCACTGGATCGTCGGCCGTTATCCCGGTCAGCACGGTCGGTGCGATGTAGCGAGTGTCGGCATCGGTGGTGCCGCCGATCACCACAGTTCCGCTGTGGATCAGCTTCTCCAGCCGATGGAAGTGGGGCTCGTTGACAATGCGCGCGTAATCGCCGCTGACCTGCGGATCGGCGCCGTAGAACTCTTCGACGTGCGTGCCGATCGCGGCGACGAGTTCGTCGTGTACCGATCGCTCGACGAGTACGTAGTCGGGCGCGATGCAGGTCTGCCCAGCGTTCATGAACTTGCCCCATGCGATCCGGCGGGCGGCGATCTGCACGTTGGCATGACGACTGACAAGCGCAGGGCTCTTACCACCCAACTCCAAGGTCACCGGCGTCAGATTCTCAGCCGCGGCGCGCATCACGATGCGGGCAACCCGCGAATTACCTGTGTAAAGAATGTGGTCGAAGCGTTGGGTGAGTAGCTCGCTGGTCTCGGCAACGCCGCCCTGCACGACGCATACGGCAGGGTCACCGATCGCCTCGATGAGTGCCGCCGCCTCGGCGGCTGCGTGCGGCGCCAGTTCGCTGGGCTTGCCGACCACTGCGTTCCCGGCCGCGATCGCAGCGATCATCGGCGCGAGCAGCAGCTGCACCGGATAGTTCCACGGGGCAATCACGCAAGCGACACCCACCGGCTCGCGGACAACATGCGACGTTCCGGGCTTGAACGCCAGGGGTGTGGCGACGCGCTCCGGCTGCATCCACGTACTGAGGTGCGCCAGAGCGTGGTTGATCTCGCTGACGATGTAACCGATCTCGCTGGTCCAGGCTTCGAATCGCGGCTTGCCGAAGTCGGCCGCGAACGCGTCGAGCAATTTCTCCTCGCGCTCTTCGACCAGATCGCGCAACCTTTCCAGCGTTGCCCGCCGCCACAACTGGGGTCTCGTTGTGCCCGCGGCAAACGCCGTCCGCGCAGCCGCTACCTTCGGAGCGATCTCAGCGAGCGGAGTAAAGGTGTAGTCCATGGCCCGAATTCTACGACTCGTAGCAAGCAAGCCGGAACCGAAGAATGGTGTCAGGAATCACCCATCGCGTCGCCGGAAGGGGTTTACCTTTGACCAACGACCGCCGATACCAGTTGGCATGTCTTATGTCCGCGGCCCACTTGACTCCACGTCGTTTCCCGACGTTCTGAGCGCGGCCAAGGACGGCGCGCCGTGGGGCGCTGAGCAATTGTTCCGCGACCTGCAACCCCGGCTGCTTCGCTACCTACGCAGTCTCGAGCCGGGCGCCGCCGATGATCTTGCTGGCGAAGTGTGGCTGGCGATGGCGCGCAACATCGGCACTTTCGATGGTGATCTCGACGGTTTTCGCGCCTGGGTGTTCACGATTGCCCGGCGACGGGTCACAGATCACAGGCGAGCGGCTGTCCGTCGGCCGGCGACGCCCACCGACATCGAATTCTTCAAAGGTCTTGGCGGAGACAGTGACACGGCGCGAGAGGTGATCGACCGGCTCTCCGCACAGGACGCAGCCGACCTGATCACTAGGTCGCTCCCCGACGAGCTGGCCGAGCTCTTGCTGTTGCGCGTGGTCGGCGAGCTCGATGTGTTGAAAGTAGCGGAAGTTCTGGGTCGATCCCCCAATTGGGTGCGGGTGAATCAGCACCGTGCGCTGCGACGACTGGCCGATGCACTCGAAATGATCGGTCGCGAAGAAAAGTTCACGGATGCTGTAATTCCAGAGCAGCGACCGGCGATCTCTAGAACATGACGAACGATCACATCCCTTTCATGGCCGATGGCCTCGTCGATGGTCGCTTGCCGGCCGACGCGGCACCACCGGAACTACGGGCCGCCGTCAACCTGGTACGCGCTGCCAGTCAGCCGGCCTCGGCTGAAGAGCTGGCCACCATGGCGACACGAGTACAGCAGTTCACCGCCGAGGTAAACGCCGCGGCTACAGCCAACACCCCCGCTTTCATCGATTCCCCGAGGAGAAATTTCATGACTTCCACCCGCATGACCCGCAGGGCACTGTCCATTGTCGCCATCACGTTGCTGGCTGCTGGAACTGCCGCTGCAGCCGCTGGCGGCGCACTGCCCATGTTCGAGGACGATTCGAACGAACTAGTTCTAGAGGGCGGCGACACATCTGTCCTGGACGAAGGATCGGATACGACCGTGGCCGACGACGAATCTTCGGATTCGTCAGTCCCCGAGCGTGAGAACCACAACGGCAGTGTCGATCACTTCGGCAAGTGCACGGCGTGGACACACGGCTCGGCCAAGGACGCGACCAACCCCTCACGAGTCGAGCTGCAGGTTGCTGCCGACGCTGCCGGACTGTCGATCGACGACTACTGCGCGACCGTCTTGGCGGCCAAGGGTGCCGAAGACGAGTCCGATGACGACGAAGCCGATGACGAGTCCAAGGACGAAGCCGACGACGAGTCCGATGACGACGCCGATCACGAGTCCGACGACGAGTCCGAAGACGAGTCCGGCGACGACAGTGGCGGGAATAGCGGCCACGGAAATGGCCATGACAACAGCGGCCACGGAGACGACGAGTCCGAAGACTGACCACCAGCGTCCCAGCGTCAGGTCGTGAGGGCACCGGCGACGATGATATGTACCTCGTCGCCGGTCAACTCGTCTTGTTCGACGAGTGCATCCGCGAGCGCGAGCAGCGCACGGCGATGTTCCAGCACTGCACAGGCAGCTCGGTCGGCAGCGGTATTCATCAACTCGTCGGCCTTTGCCCGCGCCCTGGCATCGTGAAAGACCTTTGCTACCAAGTTGCCGGTGGGTGAGCTCTCCGCTGCGTCGAGGCTCATCAGGCTGTCGCTGGCGCCGAGCATGCCGACCAGTTCGGCGGCAATGGTCGTCGCGGAGTGCAGGTCGTTGGCCACTCCGCTCGAAGCCTCGCCGAACTCCTGGATCTCGGCTGCGCGACCGGCCAGCGCAATCATCATGACATCGCGGGCCTCGCTTGGCGTTTGTAAGTAGCGCTCGTCCACTTCGTTGTGGGCGACCAAACCGACCTCGCCGGATCGGCGAAGAATGCTTGCCAGCTTGACGTCGCGGCCAGCCAATGCAGCAGCGAGGGCGTGACCGGCCTCGTGGATCGCGACTCGTCTGCGTTCGTCGGGGTGGTAGCCAACCATTTGGGCGAGCCCAACCTCGGTGATGAGTTGTGCGCCAATCACATCGGAGTAACGCATTGCGACGCGACCGTCTCGCAACGCCTCGATCAGTGCCTCGTCGAGGAGCCGCTCGATCCGAATGGGTGTGTAGCCGGCAGTCAGGTCTGCGACTAGTGCCGCGGAAACCGACAGTTCGTGGTTCTTGCGCGCGAGGTAATACTCCGCGATCTCCAACCGGTCGTTGCGTGGCGGGAGATCAAAGTGGACTGTGCGATCGAAGCGACCCGGTCGCATCAAGGCGGGATCGAGGTCGGCGGCGCGGTTTGTTGCGGCAATCACCAGCACGTTTGCTTCGAGCGCTGTTCGGCGTCGCAAGGCCAGCTTGCTGGGAAGAAGTCGGTTGACACGGCGTGCGAAACCGTCAACCAACCTTTGCCGCGTTGACGGCAGGCCAAAGCTCTGCATCTGAAGAAGTAACTCGTACACGATTCCGACGCTGCCGTCCCCCGAGCGGGCGCTGCCAATCGCGTCGAATTCGTCGATGAAGCCGATCGCCCCACCCTTGGACCGCGCAACTCTTCGCAGCGCCTTGAAGAAATTGCGCACCTTCCTGCTCGTCTGGCTAGGGAACATCGATTGAAATTGGCTGGCCGAAACTGAGAAGAACGGCACGTCGGTCTCGGCTGCGAGTGCATGGGCGATGTATGTCTTGCCGGTGCCCGGCGGGCCCTCCAGAAGTACGCCGCGCGGGGCGGAGCCGCCCATTTGTTGTCGGAAGGTGACGTGGTGCAGAAAGAGATTCAACGTGTCGAGCAGATCGCCCTTGTTGGTCGACGCGCCCACGACGTCGCTGAGGCGCACCTGAGTGGGATCCGCGTGCCGGACAGTGTGTGGCGAGCGCCCGATGGCGACATAGAGGGCCAACGCGAGCAGCACGACTCCGAGAGTCCCGCTGACCATGATGAACATCCCCGACGACCCCCTGTGTTTTGGGAGTATCGTAACATCATTCTCACGTAGAGTGCCAGTTAACTACTCTCCGCGGTTGATCCTTCGCGGCGTGCTCAGGCAGTTGATGAAACCTTGAGCATCGCGATTCTCCGAACTGGGTAATAGGTCCCTAGTCGAAACCGCCGTATGGCACTGCCAGCGATCCGTCGATCGTCGCAGGCTGTCGTTGTCTAAACCGTTGTTCTCAAACCACGAAAGGGAAACCCCCATGAAACGTCGCACACTCGACATCGCGTTCAGCATTGGCGGCGCTTTATTTGCTGTCCTGCTGCTCGTCCTCGGCCTCGTCCTCAAGGACCAAGCCGATTTCGCAACGACCTATGTGAGAGATCAACTCTCACTCCAGAAGATCACCTTCACTCCAGAAGAGGGTTTGAAGGGCGAACAGGATGACGCACCTTGCCTCATCGAGTTCGCAGGCACCGCCCTCGACAGCGGCAAGAAGGCCGAGTGCTATGCGAACGAGTACATCGCGTACCACCTGGGCGAAAGCGCGAAGAACGCCGGGTACGAGGGTGAGACCTATGCAACACTTGGTCCCATCCGTAGCGGCCTGAATGCCGATCTGAAGGCTGCCACGGAAGCTGGCCAGGACACCGAGGAGCTGCAGGCGAAGGTTGACTCCGTCACCTCACTGCGGGAGACCATGTTCAAGGGTGAAACGTTGCGGGGCTTGCTCCTCACAACTTTTGGCTTCAGCATCTTCGGTGATCGTGCCGACACTGCGGCACTCGTGTGCTTCCTGGCTGCGGCGTTGCTACTGCTGCTCTCGATCGCCGGCTTTGCTCACGCACTGCTGTCGCACAAGGGTGACAAGGTGGTTTTACCCGTCAAGAAGGGCTGACCTAGAACGAGCTGTCCTGATCGGGCCGCTGGCGAGTGCGTTTGCGCTCGCCAGCGGCCCGTTTGTCGCGTAGGCGAGTTTCGCGGGCCGCACGACTTGGTCGCGTTCGTGCACGTGGCGGCCGCGGTGGTGCCGCCGCGTCATCGAGTCGCGCCAGCGCTTCGGTCCACGCCAGTTGCCGGTTGCGCCACTGCGACCGCGACCGGGCCGACGTCGCAACGACGGTTGGACCGATGGCAGCAACCACTCGCCCGATCACGTGCGGCGGCAAGCCGGTAGCGGCGACATCAATCGTGATCGTCACCGCTGAGTCGGTGGTGTTGGCGTGCTGACCGCCGGGACCGCCGCTGCGCGTCGCCGACCAACCGACCGCGCCAACAGCAATGCGGTGACCGGCCCTGGTGATGTAAGAGCCGTCGACAGGCTCCTGCGAAGCCGCCGGCACGGTTAGGCGTTCCCCACTAGTCGTCCTGCTGCATGGTGGCCCACAGCCCGTGCTCGTGCAACTTGAACACATCCATCTCGGCCTTCTCGCGAGCGCCGCTACTGACTACCGCGCGGCCCTTGTGATGCACGTCGAGCATCAACTCGGTCGCCTTCTCGAGGCTGTAGCCGAAAATCTTTTGAATGACGAACGTGACATAGCTCATCAGATTGATCGGATCGTTCCACACCAACACGATCCAAGGTCGGTCTACAGAGACGTGCTCAGCAATATCGGGCTGATCGACTTCGACCGGGGCAACAGTGGGCATTACCTCACAAGGTACCCGTACGATGACGACCATGGCTGTCGGATCGCGCCCTCTGGTCCCATCACGGCTGGCGCCCGGCGGAGTCGCGCACAGTTCGCGTCGCGCTCCGACGTCGCGCGTTGGGGGCTTCATCGCGTTGACGAAGCCCCGGATCATCGAACTGCTCCTGATCACGACGGTGCCGACGATGGTGCTCGCCGCCGGCGAGTGGCCGCGCACTTCGCTCGTGTTGATCACACTGCTCGGTGGCACACTGGCCGCTGGCGGCGCGAACGCAATCAACATGGTCGTCGATCGCGACATCGACGCACTCATGCCACGCACTCAGGGTCGCCCACTGGTGACCGGGCTCGTTCATCCCCGGGAGGCAATGGCGTTCGCTATCGGGTTAGAGGTGCTCGCGTTCGCGGTCCTGTGGCGTTGGGCGAACCTGCTGTCGGCGATGCTGGCGCTCTCCGCGACACTCTTCTACGTGTTCGTGTACACCCTGTGGCTGAAGCGCACGAGCACACAGAACATCGTCATCGGCGGTGCCGCCGGCGCGGTCCCCGTACTTGTCGGATGGTCGGCCGTGCAGAACAACGTGGCATGGGCTCCGGTCGTGCTGTTCGTCGTCATGTTTCTGTGGACGCCTCCGCACTTCTGGGCGTTGGCCATTCGCTACGCCGACGATTACCGGGCAGCGAATGTGCCGATGCTTCCCGCCGTTTCCTCGTTGCGCATCACGGTGCACAAGATGGTGCGCTACACCGCGCTGATGGTTGCCGGGACTCTCGCGCTGTGGCCGGTCGCCGACCTTGGCGCGATTTATGGAGTATCCGCGGTGCTGCTCGGTGCCTTGTTTCTGTGGGGCACTATCGACCTCGGTCGCAATACGACCCCGGCGCGCTCCATGCGGGTTTTTGCGTACAGCATCACCTACGTCACCCTTTTGTTCGGCGCGATGACGGCGGATGTGCTGATTCGCTCGCCGCACTGGTAGTTAACGACACGGGTAGTTAACGACACAGGATTTCCGTTCCCCCGAGGCCCGCAGGGTAATGTCAAACCTGTCGCGCGCCTGCACGAAATGAGTCTTTTGTCCTTATGACCACGATCGATACCACCGCGAGTAGTGCCCCGGCCGCGGGCACCGGACTTGCGTCCGTCGGCGAGTGGTCGACGACGACCGATCACAAGCGAATCGGTCGTCTGTATCTGGGTGCAGGCGGTTTTGCGTTGCTCGCCGCCGGCGTCGTGGCCGTGCTACTCGGTGCCGAGCGCATCTCCACCACGAGCTCGCTGCTCGATCAAGGTTCGCTGACTCAGCTCTTCGCGCTCGAGCGCTTCGGGCTCACGTATCTGGCACTGGCGCCACTGATCGTCGGACTCGCACTTGCGATTGTTCCGTTGCAACTTGGTGCGCGTTCGTTGGCCTTCCCGCGGGTGGCAGCGGCAGGATTCTGGATGTGGTTTGTCGGAGCCGTGCTCGCGCTGTACGCGTTCGTCAACAACGGTGGTCCCAACGGTGGCAACCGGCGTTTCGTCGAACTATTCATGTTGTCAGCGATGCTCATAATTGCTGGTCTTGTGGCGGGTTTGGTGTGTCTCGCCACCAGCATCCTCACTACCCGAGCTCCGGGCATGAACATGCGACGCATTCCTTTTTTCTCGTGGTCGGTGCTGATCGCCTCGCTGGCGTTGCTCGTCGCGCTGCCGGTAGTCGCTGGCGATCTGTTGTTCACATGGGTCGCGTACCGGTACCCGTCGCCCGAGAATGTGCTCAGCCTGCGTGAAGCGCTCAGCACTTGGGTTGGGTTTGGTTTCAGCCAACCGACGACGCTGCTCTTCCTGATTCCCGTCTTCGGCTTCCTTGCCGAGACTGTCGCGACCGCAACCGGAAAGCGGCTTCGTCCACGGGGCGTCCTGTACACAGCGATCGGCTTGATCGGTGTCGCGTCGTTCGCGACCGCGGTGCAGGCACCGGTAACACTTCGCCCGGCATTCTCCGCGCTCGACCTCGGAGACAAGCTCGCCGACCTGGCGCCGTTCGGATTAGTCCACGGCCTCCCATTGCTGGGCGCGTTCGTCGCCGTCGCTCTCGTGGCCAAGAATCTCGCGACGCGACCGAAGCTGCAGGCACCAATGGTGTTTGGCCTCTTCGCCGCAGTCCTCGCGTTGTCGGCTGTCGCATCGAGTGCGCTACTGCACGTCGGCGATGCAGCTCTGTTTGGCACGACATTCGAAGAAGGCAACTGGCTGATGGTGGTGTTCGCCGGTGTGCTCGCCGCCATGGGTGCAGTCGTCTATTGGGGACCGAAATGGTGGGGTCGCTCACTTCCGAACAAGGCTGTGTTGCCGCTCGCGCTATTCGCGTTTGTCGGTGCCGAGTTGGCCGCGTTGCCGCTGATGATCGCCGGTTTCGCCGATCAACCCGGTGCCGTGTTTCCTTCCGTGCAACCGGAGTCCAATGCCATCGTGAACTTCGATTACGGCGGTAAGCCAAGCCTTTGGAACACACTCAGCACGGTCGGCCTGGCGCTCATCACACTCGTGGTGTTGGGCTTCATTGCGCTGGCCGTGCGATCGTTTCGTGGCGATGCAACTGCTGCCGTTAATGCACCGGCGGATCCATGGAATGGGCAGACGCTCGAATGGGCAGCTGAGTCGCCAGCTCCTCCCGACAACTTTCCGGCGGCACACATTGTGATGTCTGCTGAACCCTTGCTCGATCTTCGGATTGAACGGAGCAGTTCCTGATGCTCGCGCTTCCCGCGGCGCCCGCTCCAGCCCCACGACGGCAACTGCTCGTCGGCACCGCCGTCGCGTGCGCGACTCTTACCGCGCTGCTCGGTGGCATGCTCGCGCTGTATCTTCGGATGCGCGACCAGTCGCTGAGCGTCACCGGCCGCTGGCTGCCCGACAAGGTTGAAGTGCCGATGGTGCCGGCCAACGTGATGCTGATCGCGATGCTGCCGATCGGCATCTTCTCCCAATGGGCGATGTACTCCGCGAAACGAGGCGATCGAGTTCATGCCGGGATCGCGCTCTGGCTAGTGGCTTTCCTTGGCGTCGCCGTCATCAACGCGCAAGTCAACATCTACGAGCGCATGAACGTGCCGGCAACGGGTGAAACGTTCAACACGATGTTCTACGCACTCACCGGCTTCATGGTCGCACTGTTCGTTGCCGGCGCGCTGTTCAGCGCGGTCACCGCATTCCGGTACCTCGGTCGCCGAACGGCCGACACCGAGATTGTGACGGCGCACGCTCTTTATTGGTATTTCCTCAGTTTCGCCTTCGCGGTGCTGTGGTTCGTGATTTACGTGACGAAGTAACGGAGAACCGATGTTCACCACCGGATCGAAGATGTTCGTGGGCGCGACGGTGCTTTCCGTCGTCGCGGCGATCGTCTTCGCTGCGGCAACGGGCGGTGCGGTCGGCCTGATGAGCACGGTCGGCTTAGTCACCGCGGCCGTGATCTTCACATTCCTCGCTGGGATCAACCTGTTCACACGCGACGGCAACACGCCCAGCATGGAGCAGGGCATCGAGCACACGGCGGCTGCCGCGCAGCCGCCTGTCGGCCGCAGCATGTGGCCGCTGATCGCGGCGCTGGGTGTCGGTGGCTTAGCAGTCGGCGCTGTTAGTAAACCCGTCGTGTTCAAGGTTTCCCTCTTCGTGTTGTTCGCTGCAATTGTCGAATGGATGGTGCAAAGTTGGAGTGAACGCGCGAGCGCCGACATTCGTTACAACGCGAATCTGCGCAACCGCATGTTGAACGGGATCGAGTTCCCGATACTGGGAACGATCGGCGCCGGCGGTGTCATTTATGCATTCTCGAGGGTGATGCTTGCGGCTAACCCCGACGCCGGTCGCTGGATCTTCATCTTCATCGGCGCTGCGATCATCGCCGGCGCCTTCCTGTTTGCGAGCGGGCGTGTGAGCTCCAAGCGCACCGTCGCTGGGGTGTGCGCCATTAGCGCGGTCGTATTGCTTGGTGTCGGCGTTGCGTCGGCGCTGCAAGGTCAGCGCACCGTCCACCCGCATCCCACCGTCGACGACGCCAGCCAAAAGGCTCTTTGTCTTGAAGGCGGCGAGGAAGAGGTCGACGAGCGTGCGTCGCAAGATGTATCACTGAAGAGCAACGTCGTCGCCAACATCTATCTGCGGGAAGGTGGAGAACTCGTGGCCGTGATCAACGGCTACCCCGACGAGGCGCACGAAATTACCGTGCCGCGTAACGCCCATATCGGGGTCATTTTCCACAACGACTCCGATGAACCAGAACGATTGACCGGTCGCTTTGGGTCCTTCCCCGATAAACCGGAAGCAGTGTCGTGCACCACCGCCGTTCATCCGGGTAAATCCGCGTACCTCGGTTTTCAGATCCCCAAGACGAATCTTGCCAGCAGCACTCCGCTCGAGTTCATAGTGCCGGGGCTCGACGGCGCATCTATCCCGATCGTGGTGCCCTGACATGACCTTCCTCACCAGACGCCGTCTCGCGGGCTCTGCTGTCGCGGCTGCGACGGTGTTGGCCGGCTGTGCCAAAGACGCACCACAAGACACGTTCAAGCCCAAGGGTTCCAACGCGCGCACCATCGATGATCTGCAACGGCCGCTGTTCTATGTCGCCGGCGCTGTCGGGCTGATCGTGTTCGCCGCGATCGGCTACTCGATTCTGCGCTACAAGGACCGCGGGCAAGACATGCCGAAGCAGACTCACGGCAAGACCTGGCTGGAAGTTCTGCTAACGGTGATTCCGGCTCTCATCCTCGTCGGTGTCGGCATTCCGACTGTGGCTGCAGTGTTCGAACTCGCCGATCAGAAAAGTGAGTGCGTCGTCAACGTCACCGGCCAGCAGTGGTGGTGGGAGTACGACTATTCGGGAACGTGCGGCGGCGTCGAGATCACAGAGCCAATTGTGACCAGCGGCGAACTTGTCATTCCGACTAACACGTCGGTGCTGCTGCGTATCACGAGCCGCGATGTGATTCACAGCTACTGGATCCCGGCACTGAACGGCAAACGCGACGCGGTCCCCGGGCGACTACAGACGCTGCGATTGGAGGCCGACGAACCGGGAATCTACGTCGGCCAGTGCACCGAGTTCTGCGGGCTCAGCCATGCGCGAATGCGGCAAGCTGCTGTCGCCCTCAACCCGGCCGACTTCCAAGCTTGGGTCGATAACCAACTCGAGGCCTACGCCGACAATGCGCCCGAAGCAGACACACTCGCGGCCAAGGGCGAAAGTACGTTCATCGCCAGTTGCAGCCGCTGTCACCAGGTGAACGAACTGGTCAAGAAGGACGGTACGCCCGTTCTTGCCGAGCCCGATCTGTGGGTCGTCTCAGGGGCTGCGCCGAATCTCACCAATCTGATGACGCGCACGGCGATCGGTGGATGGACATTCGATCTGCTGACGGAGGATTGCCGCGAGCAACTGTGGAACGCGTCACCCGAAGAATTCGGCAGCCTCTACCTGCAAGGCGTGTGGATGAATACCGATGCAGATGCCGACAAGCCGGTGTGCTTCGATGAGGCGACGCTGCGTGATTGGTTGCGCGATGCGCCAGCAATGAAGCCGAACTACAGCGACCCGGCGAAGCTCGATTCCACGGGTGGCCGGACCCGCGGTATGCCCAACCTGCACTTGAACGAGACTCAGATCGACGAGTTGATCGCTTACCTACTCGAGCGGAAATAAGGGAACACATCAGATGACGACCCTCGAACTTCGTTCCGGCAGTGATCCCGCCGAGCGACCCATGGTCACGCCGACCGCCGCGCTCGGGATGTTCCGCCGCCCCGTCGCCGCAACCGGCTGGAAGGCATGGGTTTTCACCGTCGACCACAAGAAGCTCGGCATCATGTACGGCGCGACCGCAATGTTCTTCTTCCTGCTCGGAGGTTGCGAGGCGCTGCTCATTCGATTGCAGTTGGCCGCACCCGACAACACGGTGCTGAGTGCCGGTCTCTACAACGAGATGTTCACGATGCACGCAACGACAATGATTTTCTTGTTCGTCATGCCGATGTCGGCAGCGTTCGCGAACTATTTCCTGCCACTGCAGGTTGGCGCCCGCGACGTCGCCTTTCCCCGTTTGAACGCGCTCGGCTTCTGGCTTTTCCTGTTCGGCGGCATTTTCTTGAACACCTCGTGGATTCTCGGTGGTGCTCCCGACGGCGGCTGGTTCATGTATTCACCAAACTCGAGCGCACTGTTCTCGCCAAGCCATGGTGTCGACTTCTGGACACTTGGTCTGCAGATCACCGGAATTGCGTCGCTTGTTGGCGCGATCAACCTGATCGTCACCGTGATCAACATGCGCGCGCCGGGCATGACGTTGATGCGAATGCCGGTCTTTGCCTGGATGCAGTTGGTGGTGCAGCTGCTCTTGCTCTTCGCCATCCCGGTGATCACCGTGGCGTTGTTCCTGCTGAGCTTCCAGCGCAACTTCGGTGCTGCCTTCTTCGACGTCGAGCAAGGGGCGGATCCGTTGCTGTGGCAACACCTGTTCTGGATTTTCGGTCACCCAGAGGTGTACATCCTGATCCTGCCCAGCTTCGGCATCATTTCCGAAGTACTGCCGACGTTCGCGCGCAAGCCGCTGTTCGGCTACAAGTTCGTCGTCTTCTCCGGTGCCGCCATCGGATTTCTTGGTTGGGGTGTGTGGGCGCATCACATGTTCGCCAGCGGCCTCGGGCCGGTGAGCGTGGCGGTGTTCTCGATCTCGACGATGCTGATCGCGATTCCTACTGGAGTGAAGATCTGTAACTGGACGCTGACGCTATGGGGCGGCAAATTGTGGTTCACAACCGCAATGAACTTCGCGATTGGCACGATCGTGCTGTTCACGATCGGCGGCCTGTCGGGTGTCACTCACGCCGCCGCGCCGGCCGATACGCAGCAGACCGACACGTACCACATCGTCGCCCACTTCCATTACGTGATCGTTGGTGGCGGCGTGATGGGACTGTTCGCCGGCTTGTACTACTGGTGGCCGAAGATATTCGGCAAGACGCTCAGCGAGACTCTGGGCAAATGGAACTTCTGGCTGATGTTCATCGGTGTCAACCTGACGTTCGGCCCGATGCACATACTGGGCATGCAAGGCCAGCCGCGCCGCATGGTGGTGTGGCCGAAGAAACTCACCGGTGACGGGTTCTTCAACCTCGGGTTCTGGAACAGGGTCGCCTCTGTCGGCGCGTTCACCATCGCCACGGGTGTGCTGCTGTTCGTGATCAATGTGTTCCGCACCGCGCGCAAGAGCGAGAAGGCGGCGCTCGATCCGTGGGACGCGCGCACTCTTGAGTGGATGACCAGCAACCCGCCGAAGGAACACAACTTCGATGCCATTCCGACGGTGCATGCCCTCGACGAATTCTTCCACCGCAAATACGAAGAGGTGGAAAGCGCTGACGGCATTCGCCTTTCTCGGATAAAGACGGCGGAAGACGTTCACGCAGAACTGAACGCCAACCCCGACGCGCACATCCACCTGCCGTCGCCGTCGTACTGGCCAATCGTGTTGGCGTTTGCATTGCCGGTCATCGCGTACGGAGTGATCTTCAACCTGACACTGTCGATCATCGGTGCAGTGATACTGCTGTTCGCCACTTTCGGCTGGGTGCTCGAGCCGTCGGTCGCCGGTGAGGATGAGTACGACCCACCACCGCCACCGCCAGCGCTACCGCCTGCCGATGACGACGGCTCGCCGAAGGAGTTGGCTTCCGTTGGCTGACACAGCACTTCACCCAACTCACACCCCCGGCCACGGAACACCGGGACATGGAACGACTACCGGCCTGAGCAACAACAAGCTGGCGATGTGGATGTTCCTGGGCAGCGAGTGCTTGCTGTTCGGCGGACTGATCAGCACTTACATGCTGTACCGCGGCCGCCACCAGGGCAACCCCGGGCCGGCGCAGGTGTTCGACATTCCTCTGACATCGGTGAGCAGCTTCGTCTTGCTGATGAGTTCGCTGACGATGGTGCTGGCTGTGAATGCGGCGAAGGAGAACGACGTCCGCAATACCAAGTTGTGGCTCACCGCCACGGCGTTGCTCGGCTCGTTGTTCGTCGGCGGTCAGGTGTACGAGTTCACCGTCTTCTACAAGGAAGGGCTCGGCTTCACCACCAGTCTGTTCTCGAGCAGCTTCTTCACGCTGACGGGTTTCCACGGTGTGCACGTCAGCGTCGGTGTGATGATGCTGCTCGCGCTCGTGGCCATCATTTCGCGCGACCGCGTCACCGGCGACCGAGCAGAAGTGGTCGAGATGGTCGGTCTGTACTGGCACTTCGTCGACGTCGTCTGGGTGGTCATCTTCACCCTCGTCTATCTGATCCCGGCATGAGGTAGCTCATGAGCGAACACGCCGAACACGCGGAAGCCGAGCACGATCACCCGACCAATCGCTATTTCATATATACGGCGGCGGTGCTCGCGTTCTTCACGGCACTCGAGACCTCGACGTACTGGATCGATTTCGGCTCGTTCGCCACGCCATTGCTTCTGATTCTGATGTCGATGAAGTTCTTCGCGATTCTCTTGATCTTCATGCACCTCAAGTACGACAGCAAGTTGTTCGGCGCGATGTTCTACATCGGACTCGGCCTCGCGGTCGGCGTGTACATCGCCGCGCTGTGCACCTTCCAGTTCTTCGCAGGGTGAACTGATGTTGGCCGCCGTTCCGTACGCGGATCCGTGGCGCTTCCAGCTGAACATCGAGGTCTACGTGCTGGTTGCGTTCCTCATTGGTGCATACATCTACGCGGTTCGGGTGATTGGGCCGCACGCCGTCGTGCAGGGCCAAGCAGTGGTCACGCGACGAAACATCATCTGTTTCTGCGGTGCGATGATGCTGCTGTTCGCAGCCAGCACCTGGCCGATCCACCAGATCGGCGAGGAGTACCTGTACAGCGTGCACATGTTGCAGCACATGATGCTCAGCTACCTGATGCCGCCGCTCGTCTTGCTCGCAACACCCGAATGGCTACTACGCGTGCTTGTCGGCGAAGGCAGGCTCTATCGAGCCGTTCGATTTGCTGCGCGGCCGGTTGTGGCGGGTATTTCATTCAACGTCATTGTGATGGCCACTCACATTCCGGGTGTCGTGAATGCGTCGACCACCAACGGCCCGCTGCACTACGGCATGCACCTGCTGCTCGTTCTTTCGGCACTGCTGATGTGGATGCCCGTGGTCGGTCCGTTCCGCGAGCTGCAGATGGGCTACGGCGGAAAAATGATCTACCTGTTCTTACAGAGCGTCGTGCCTACCGTGCCGGCAGGATGGTTGACGTTCGCAGAGGGGGCCGTCTACTCGCACTACGGCAATCAGCCGGTGCGGGTTTGGGGACTCAGCGCCACCAACGATCAGCAACTTGCCGGCGCGATCATGAAAGTTGCTGGCGGCATGTATCTCTGGTCGATCCTGATCTTTATGTTCTTCCGCCGTTTCTCCCACGGCTGGCACGACGAAGACTCCTACCGACGCGCACCCCACCGCGTAGCGTGACGGCGTGATCGACGTCCGACTTTTGCGCACTGATCTCGACGGTGTTCGTCGCGCGCTCGCCCGTCGGCACGCGCCGGAGGTGCTGGTGCAATTGGATCGAGCCTCGGGACTCGATGCCGAGGTCCGTTCGATTCAGGCGCGGCGCGATGCGTTGCGCGCCGAGGTCAACGAGGTCTCGAAGCAAGTGGCCACGAAGAAGCGCGACGGCGATGCGGCGGCCGCCGAGTCGTTGCAGGCTCAAAGCCGTTCGCTCGGCGAACAGGAGAGGGTGCTTGCCGATCAGTTGGATGGCGCGCAAGGCGAACTCCACGAGTTGCTGCTGCGCATTCCCAACGTTCCGCATCCGGAAGCCCCTGACGGCCTCGACGATTCGGACAATCCGGTCATCAAGGGTCCATTTCTTCCAACACAGTTCGCCGACCACCAGCGAGTGCCGCACTGGGAGTCGGCGGTCGCGCTCGGCATTCTCGACACCGAGCGGGCAACGAAGATCAGCGGGGCAATGTTCGCGATGCAGCGCGGGGCGGGCGCGACCCTTTCTCGCGCGTTGTGCCAATACGCGCTCGATTCGAACGCCGACGCGTTCGAGGAAGTGCGGCCGCCTTCGCTGGTCTCGACTGCGACGCTGACCGCCACCGGCCAACTGCCCAAGTTCGCCGACGATGCGTATGCGATCGAGCGCGACGGTCTGTGGTGCATCCCGACGGCGGAGGTGCCGCTCACTTCGCTCTACGCCGGCGAGGTACTCGACGAAACGCAGTTACCGATCAGGATGATGGCGTATTCGCCGTGTTATCGCCGCGAAGCAGGCTCAGCTGGTCGCGACACCCGCGGCATGTTGCGCGTGCACGAGTTCGACAAGGTCGAGATCCTCGCCGTCACAACGCCGGAGCAGGCGCCGGCCATGCTGACCGAGTTGCGTGATCGAGCCGAGCAATTGATCGAAGGCCTCGGGCTGCCATATCGCATCATCGAGATCTCCACCGGCGATCTCGGCCAGAGCCATCACCGCAGCTTCGACCTCGAGGTCTACGCGCCCGGCTGCGACAACTGGCTGGAAGTCAGCTCGGTCAGTTGGTTCAGCGACTATCAGGCGCGCCGCGCCGACATTCGTTTCCGCAAGACGGGTGAAAAGGGAACGATCGTCGCCAACACGCTCAATGGCTCGGCGCTGGCGGTGCCGCGTGTGTGGGCCGCGATTCTTGAGAACTTTCGGCTCGCCGATGGCTCGGTCGAGGTCCCCGCGGTACTACACCCGTACATGCGTGGCATCACGACGATTCACGCGCGATGAGCGACCGTGTAGCTCAGGATCTGGCGTCGCGCCGGCAGGAATACGAGACGGCCGGGCTCGACATCGCCGATGTCGACGCCGATCCGATGGTGCAGTGGAAGCGGTGGTATGCGGAGGCTTCGGCGGCCGACTGCACTGAGCCGCACGCTTTCGTGTTGGCGACGATCGATGCCGACGGCTGGCCGCAATCGCGATACCTGCTGGTGCGCGGCGCCGACGATCGAGGCTTTACGTTCTTCACGAACTACGAATCGGCGAAGAGTGAGCAACTTGCCGCCTCCGGTCGCGCGTCGATGCTGTTCACGTGGCTACAGCTGCATCGACAGGTGCGCGTTGTCGGCGAAGTGGAACGACTGCCCGATACCGAGAGCGACGATTATTTCGCCTCCCGCCCGCGCGATTCGCAAATCGGGGCGTGGTCGTCGCCGCAGTCACAACCGATACCCGACCGCGAGTGGCTCGAGCAGCGAGTCGCGCAGATGTCTGCGACGTTCGGCGATGGCATCATCACGCGCCCCACGTTTTGGGGCGGCTGGCTACTACGCCCGAACCTATACGAGTTTTGGCAAGGCCGTCCCAGTCGCCTTCACGACCGCATTCGCTACGTGCCAGTCGGTAGTGAAACGGCAAGTGACGGCTGGCAGCTCAGTCGTCTTGCGCCGTAACCCAAGTCGTCGCCGCGGCCACGAGCGCGTCGATCAGTGCGTCGCTATGCGGTACCAGACCCGGGCCTTGCCAGTCGTTCCATATCGGGCTGACACCACGCACCCGTGGGGGGAGCTCGATCTGTACGCCTTGCTGGCGCGGCAGGTTCACCGGGTTGCGAGCATGCAAGCCCCGTAGTTCGCTCGGCATCACATCGATGTCGGTTTCGATTCGATAGTCGGGTAACTCCGGGCGCAGGTGCGCGGCGAAATGATCGGCCAGCGGGCGGTTCTGGCCGCCGAGCAACAGCGTTGTCCAATATCCGTGCCGCCCATAGCCGTGAATGGTGACCACCGCATCGACGTGTTGCAAAAATCCATACAACACGTCGGACTCGGCTGGGGCGACGAGGTGCGACGGGATGTGCCAGTTCAGGTCGGGTGGTTGCAAGACGCCGTAGTAACTCGCGCCACTGCGCTGGGCCGCACGATCGGCGACGACATCGGTGAGCACCTCCAGCGAACCGCCGTGGTACGCCATGAAACCCAATTTGCCGCGTAAGTGGCACACCTCCTGCACACCGTCGCTGTCCAGGAGTTCGCGGAACGGTGTCGACGACGTCATTCGGCGGGCCGTTGGCTGGGGCGCTCTCGCAGCAGCGCATACATCACACCGATTGCGACCACCCCGCCCAGCACCCACGCGGCGAGTTGCCAGTGGTCGTTCAGCCAGGCCTGCACGTCCTGCTGCATGTTTTCGACGGCGTCGATGATCGGGTCATCGTCCGCCCGAACATCGCGTTTCCAGAAGTACCACAGCAGATACAGCCCGGATAGGAACACGAACGCGCCGGAGACCATCTCGACGTACTGCATCTTGGATCGCAACCACCGCACGAATCCCTGATTGGCCGTGGCGAGCGCAAGCGTGAGCGACAAGACGACCAGCGCCATCCCGGCCGCATAGGCAAGGACGTTGCTCACTCCCGCCCAGTAGCCCTTACTCTCGCCCGTTTGAAACAGCGTTGCGATGAACAACGGCAACGTGCAACCGATTGACGCAACGGCGTAGGCAATGCCATACAGAAACATGGTCCGAAAGGTCTGATCGCGCTCGCCGATATCGATCCTTGGTGTCGCGATCGGCAGTTTGAAGCCGAACAGGATCGCGATGCCGAGCACCACGAACAGCAAGCCGATGACAAGCGTCGCGTACTTCGCGTTGTCGAGCAGCGTGTAGGTCCAGTACTGCGTCGCCGCGCCGATAGCAAAGAAGACGGCGAAGAACCCCGCCGAGACGGTCGCGCCGACGATGAGCGCGCGGCTGATTGGCGCCCGCTGTGCTTGTGGGTCGTTGGCGCTGATCCCGAGGAAATACATCAGGTAGGTCGGCAGCAGCACGAAACCGCAGGGGTTGATGGAGGCGATCAAGCCACGAATGAAACTGAGCGAGAGATTCACAGCAGGTCGCTCTCGATGAAGTCGATAAGTTCCGCTTCATCGAGCTGGCCCGTCTGCCGCACGATCCTGCCGCTCGAGTCGACGAACAGCGTGACCGGAAAGGCGGCGACACCGACGTTGTTGACGAACTCGCCGTTGCCGTCGTAGTACAACTCGTATTGCACGCCACGGTCGCGGGCGAAGGCTTCCTCACGGTCGCTGGCAGGCAAGTAGTCGATTCCAACGAATCGCACCGTGTCCCCATACTGCAGATGAACGCCGGCGAACGCGGGAAGTTCCTTTTTGCATGGCCCGCAGGTGCTGCCCCACACGTTGATCACCATCGGGTCCCCTATGAGCGACGCGACGGCAACGTCGTCGCCCTGCAACGTTTGAACGGTGGCGTCGGGAAGCATGTCACCTTCGATAGCAGCGTTCGTTCCGATGCCAGGCGGGTCGATCGTCACGCGTGTGTCGAGGATGACTGTGTCGTCGTTGGATTGATTTGTACGGGAGATGGCCCAGCCGACGACGACAGCGATGAAGGCTGCTGCGACCATCGTCCACACTCGGAGTCGCGTGGTCGCCTTCACGACGACACGCTAGCTGTGACACTCGCGACCGCCCAGGCGACCCCGGGTAGGCGCGTTAACGCCTACCCGGAGTTTCCTCTCACGCGACGAGATGCGGGGGGATGGGGACCTCGTCGATGACCACCGTCGGCCGCGGGTGCTTCGGTGGGCGACCGCGGGGACGCTTGCTGGCGACAACGCGGCCGTTCTCGATCAGCTCGCCACCCCACACACCCCACGGCTCGGCGCGCTCGACCGCACCCGCCAGGCAATCCTCAGCGAGCTTGCACTTGCTGCAGATCGCCTTGGCGCGAGCAGTGTCCACGTGGTTCTCGGAGAAGAACAGGTGGGTGAGGGTGCCGTGACCGTCCGAGCAGCGCGGGCGCGCGACGCGAACAACCATCGGCTCGACGAGCTCATCGAAGGTGGTCTGGATGTCTCTGTCATTCAGGTTTTCGGGGTTCAGGGTGTACATGACCTGATTCCATTTCTTGTGCACTTACGGATACTGAAAAACCAGAAAGGCCGCCGGGATCTTGCGATCCCGACGGCCTCGGAGGCTGCTTGCGACGTATTTACGTCGGTCGCGTCCCGAGGCGTCGGGTGGTGAGATTGGTGGCGGTCTTCGAGCCACCTGTCGCGCCAGCAAAATCCTCAATGCCCATGGCAACCGCATCGCAGGCGCGCGCGTATGCCACGGGGGGCTTCTGCGGTGCGGCGGTGAGCTGCTTCATCGGTCTTTTTCCCTTAGTTAGGTCTTGGGGATTGGCTGGGTCGGTCGGTGGATGTGATCTGGCCAAGGAAACCAGGTTCTTGGCCTGCCGTCAACTCATTTACTGCTGGTAAGAACACTCGCTCCCGATAATACCGAAGCTCGGCAATGCTCTCGCGGATGTCATCGAGCGCCCGATGCGATCCGGTCTTCTTGCTATGGCCGTTGCCCAGGTTCGGGTACCAGCGGCGCACCAGCTCCTTGACACTGCTGACATCGACGCTGCGATAGTGCAGGAAGTTCTCGATTTCGGGAAGGTAAGCGGCCAGAAATCGGCGATCCATCCCAATGGAGTTACCGCACAGCGGCACCTTGGTCGTGTCGGAAACGTGGGCTTTGATGAAAGCCAGGGTCTGCTCGCCCGCGTCGGTGAGCGATACGGTTGAAGCGCGAATGGCATCGAGCAGTCCGCTCTTGGTGTGCATCTCGACGACGACCGGATCCATCCCAGCCAATGCCTCGTCCGACCGATGAATGACAAGGTCGGGGCCTTCGGCAATCACGTTCAACTCGTCGTCGGTGATGATGGTGGCGATTTCAACGATCACATCGCGAGCAGGGTCGAGCCCGGTCATCTCGAGATCCATCCATACCAACATCATTGGGAGGCTACCGTGCCGCGTATGGCCGACCCGGAGGTGCCCATCCAACCAGCCGCGACGGTGATGCTGTTGCGCGATACGGCTGACGGAGTCGAGGTCTTCGTCTTGCGCCGTTCCAACGAAGCCGTCTTCGCCAGCGGGATGTACGTCTTCCCTGGCGGCAAGGTCGATACCGCCGACGGTGGAGGTGACGAGGGATACCGCGTCGCCGCGATCCGCGAGTGCTACGAGGAAGCTGGCGTGCTACTCGCCGTCGACGTCAACGGCGAGATGGTGCACGATGGCCATCCAGCGCTGTCACATCGCGCCGGTGTGTACGACGGCACCGTCGACATGCGTGCCTTGGCGGCTGAACATGGGCTGCGACTCGCGACCGATGCGTTGCCGTGGATCGGTCACTGGATCACTCCCAAGGGCGAGGCAGCGCGCCGATTCGACACGCGGTTCTTCATGGCCGCGAGTCCGGTGGGACAAACGTCGCACCACGACGACAACGAAACCGTGGCCAGCATGTGGGTGCGAGCGGCCGATGCGTTGGCGCGACATCAAGCGCGTGAACTGCGGCTGATGCCACCGACGATCGCGCATCTGCGCTTCCTCGTGCCGCACTCGACGGTCGCCGAAGCGATGAGTGCAGCATGGGCTGTCGGAACTCCGCCCTGTGTGTTGCCGAAGGTCCGAGTCGACTCGACGGGACGGGTGGTCGCATTCACCATGCCCGGCGACGCCGACTACGACACGTTCGAGTAGCGCGCCTCGTCCGAGGGTTTGCTCCCGGATCTCCGCCATCCGAGGTTTTTGTCCCCGCCGGCGGGGAGGAAACCCTCCGACACCCACCGCGGCGGGAGGAAACCCTCGGACGACTACTGAGCAGCGGTGTCGTGGGCGTCGAGGGCGGCGGTGGCGAGGTTCAGCATCCGTGCGCTGCAGCCGGCCATGTTGGTCGGCGGCGCGACATCTTCGACGATGCGCTGGGCGATGGCGCGGAACTCCTTCGCCGCCTGCCCGGTTCCGGTGAGCGACACGGGGACGCCCGCATCGCCGCCGACCGAGACGGCTGCCTCGAGTGGAATGCGACCGAGCAGTGGCACACCGATTTCGTCGGCGAGCACCTGACCACCGCCTTCTCCAAAGAGTGCGTACGTCTCGCCGTGATCGCAGGTGAACGAGCTCATGTTCTCGATGACGCCGCACACGCGCAAGAAGCTGCGCCGGGCCATGTCGGCCGCACGCGCGGCAACCTTCTGCGCGGCCAGCGCGGGGGTCGTGATGATCAGCAGATCGGTACGCGGCAGCATGCGCGCCAATCCCATCTGCACGTCGCCGGTGCCGGGTGGCATGTCGATGAACAGGTAATCGAGTTCGCCCCATTCGACGTCGTGCAGGAACTGCTCGACTGCCTTGGTCAACATGAGACCGCGCCACATCAGCGCGGTGCCCTCCTCGACGAGGAAGCCGGTGCTGACAACCTTCAGCAACCCACCGCGACTTTTCGGTCCGACCGGTAGCTCGTTGGGGATGATCTTCGGCTTCTCGCTACCTTCAACACGCTGCGCTTCCAGCGGCTCGTCGATGCCGAGCAGGCGTGGTACCGAGAATCCCCAGATGTCGGCGTCGAGCACGCCAACCGTGAAGCCTTGCGCGGCGACTGCGGCAGCGAGGTTGACGGTGACCGCGCTCTTGCCGACGCCACCCTTGCCGCTGGCGATGGCGAGTACGCGCGTGCTCAGCGGCACGGCAGTCGCGGGCGCCTGCTCGCGAGCGTTCCAGCGCGCCTTCAACATCACGTCTGTGCGCTCGTCGGCGTTCATCTCGCCCCAGTCGATGTGCACGTCGCGCACGCCGGGGTGCACGGCCACGCGGCTCTCGATGTCTTTCTTGATCTGTGCCCGCAGCGGGCAGCCACCGATGGTGAGTTTGACCCCGACATTGACGTCGCCCTCAGGCGACACACTGACCGCCGGCACCATGCCGAGCGAGACGATGTCGGCCCCCAGCTCCGGGTCGATGACGGCGCGCAACAGCTCAAACACCTGGTCTTCGCTGGGCGGAGCCTGAATCACGAAGTCAATGCTACGGTAATTCCCAGGTACACTGACTGTCGCAAGTAACACACCAGTTGAACGAGGGAGCCATTGTGATCACGCTCACCGAACCCGCCGCCCGCAAAGTGAAAGAGCTACTCGAGGCCGAAGGGGCCACCGATCTGGCTCTGCGCGTCGCCGTTCGCCCCGGTGGATGCAGTGGCTACGCGTACGAGATGTTCTTCGATGGCGATGTTGCGGCCGACGACGAGAAGGCCGAGTTCGGCACCGATCCGGTCAAGGTCGTTGTCGACGCCGCCTCGGCGCAACTGCTGGCCGGCGCCACCCTCGACTACAAGGACGGCCTCAACCAGGCCGGGTTCGCGATCACCAATCCGAACGCACAACGCAGCTGCGGCTGCGGCCAAAGTTTTAGCTGACGAATAGCTTTAGCTGACCAGTAGGTCGACGCGCTCCGTCAGTTCGCTGGCGTCCCAGATCCCGTCGAGCCGGTCGACGATCACGCCGTCGGCGCTGCACATGTAGATGATCGGTTCATACTGCACGCCCAGCGCGACAACGGCCGGGGCCAGTGTGGTTGCAGCATCGTCGGCATACACGTCGGCGTGCACCATCAGGGCCTTGTCATCGAGTCGGTTGTGTTCGTTGACGAGGAACTCGAGGCCCGGTGCGCACGTGCCGGTCTTGCAATGCGCGGGTGTTCCGACCATGTAGATCACGGGTGTCCCCGACGCGAGCGCTTCGGTGAGAGTGACCGCGTGCAGTGGGCACGGCTCGGGTGTGAGCGAGCAGTACGGCTCGACGCCGCGGTGATTGTCGACGGTGGGTGTATCGAATGGCGGCAGCTTCTTGCCGGTCAGCGGTGACACGACATCGGCGGCGTCGAACACCTGGAAGTTGGCGCCGTAGCCGTCGTCGCCCTCGAAGCGAAGCGTGTACGCACCTGCGGTGGCAAGTGTCGTGCGCACTTCCCAATATGGAATCTCGATGCCGACCCCACGTCGCGGGGCGGTGATATCGGCGACGCGTTCTCCCTCGAAGTGTTCGATCCAACCCGTCAACGCGGCAGGTCCATCGCCGAGGTTGCCCGCTTGGTCTACCAACGACACTGGTAGCCGTAGGGCGGCGCCCGGCGTGAACAAAGGCTCACTGGAGAATCGCTGCACCACACCGAATGGCTTGGCCTTCCGATCCGAATCGTCGCCGCACGCCGCGAGCACGAGCGCACCGCCCGTTACTGCAAGGAACCGACGGCGCGTCAACCTGGGCGAGATCATCGGCCGAACGTTAGTGGTGACGATCCGATTGGTCACGGCAGCTGCGTACGCTGCGGGCATGACGAAACCTCTCGGACCATACACACCCGTCGTGCGCGCTGGCGATTGGATCATCGTCAGTGGTCAGCTCGGCATGAAGGACGGAGCACTCGTCACGGGGGTGGCGGCGCAGACGGCACAAGCTCTCGAAAATCTGAAGGTGCTGCTGGCGACCATGAACGCGACTGCTGCCGACGTGGCCAAGACGCTGTGCTTCCTCACCGACATGAGTACTTTCGCCGACTTCAACGAGGCGTACATCGCTGGCTTTGGCGAGCACCGTCCCGCGCGCAGCACAGTCGGAGTGGCCGCGTTGCCCGCTGGGGCAGCGGTCGAGATCGAAGCATGGGCTTTTAAGCCGTCGGCGCAGGCCAAGTAGGCTGCGCCCGTGCCTGGTGTTGTCGCGATCCTCCTCGTGCTGCTGATCTTTCCCATCGTGGCGATCATGGGCTCCGCCACCGTGGCTGTCGTGCTTGGGTTTGTGCTGAACCGCGACGGCGAGCAACGCAACGCCGGCAGCGAGTTACTCGACACGAACTACTGACCGCAATGCACAAGCACGATGCGGCCACCGAAGTGCTGACGCAAGCGATCGTGCGCTACGCCGTCGACCGTGTGCGGCTCGATCCACCACCGCTGGACGGGCCGCGGACCATTGGCGAGCTACGGGCGATGGCCGGGCACACCATCACCGAACGCGGTATCGGCGGGCTCGAGGCGCTGCGCGTGTTCGGCGATGTGCTGGCGCAGGCATGCATCTCGGTAGATCATCCGCGGTTTCTGTCGTTCGTGCCCGCCGCGCCAACCGAAGCCTCGATCCTTTTCGATCTCGTCGTCGGCGCCTCGAGCATTTTTGGCGGTTCGTGGATGGAGGGTGGTGGTGCGGTGTTTGCCGAGAACGAGGCCCTGCGCTACCTCGCCGATCTTGCCGGATTGCCAGCCGGCGCCGGCGGAGTGTTCGTCACCGGTGGCACCGCCGGCAACCTCAGCGCGCTCGTGGCCGCGCGTTACCGTTGGCGCCAGCGTGCCGAGGGTCGCCACGATCGAACACGTGGGCTGATCATCGCCAGCAAAGGCGCGCACAGCAGTGTGACTTCGGCGGGTCAGGCGATGGATGCCGACGTCGTCAAAGCGGACGCCGACCATCAGGGTCGACTTCGCGTCGATGCGTTGCAGAAACTTGTGAAGGATCTGTCGAGGTCTGACCGCGAGCGTGTGTTCGCAGTTGTCGCAACCAGCGGCACGACGAATGCTGGGGTGATCGATCCACTCGATGGAGCGGCCGATGTTGCCGATGAGTTGGGAGTGTGGTTCCACATCGATGGCGCGTACGGTGGCGCCGGACTGGCCGCACCAAGCATTCGTGCGCGCTACGACGGCGTCGAGCGCGCCGACAGCCTGATCATCGATCCGCACAAGTGGCTGTTCGCGCCCTTCGATTGTTGTGCGCTCATCTATCGCGATCCGCTGCTCGCGCGAGAGGCGCACACGCAGCACGCCGAGTATCTCGACGTATTGCACGCAGTTGACGAGGATTGGAATCCCAGCGACTTCGCTTATCACCTCACTCGCCGTGCCCGCGGGTTGCCGTTCTGGTTTAGCCTGGCCACCCACGGCACCGTCGCCTACCGCGATGCAATCGAGCACACGCTCTCGGTCGCGCATGCAGCGGCCCGCCTGGTCGATGATGCCAACCATCTCGAGTTGATCATGGAGCCGGAACTCAGTGTTGTGCTGTTTCGCCGGAGCGGATGGGGCCCCGAGCAGTACAAGGCGTGGAGCGACAAACTGCTCGCCGATGGAGTTGGTTTCCTCGTGCCGACCGCGTGGGCCGGCGAGATGGTGCTGCGCATTTGTGTGGTGAATCCGTTGACCACGCTCGACGACATCCGACTGATCATCGACTCTCTTCTCTGAACCGTGACCGACCTGCTGATCCGTAACGCGCGGTTGGTGGCCACGGTCGATGCGCAGCGCCGTGAGCTGCCCGGGGGATGGGTGGCGATCACCGACAACCTGATCGAGGCGGTGGGTGCCAGCACTGATCCGTTTCCTGCTGCGAATCGCATCGTCGATGCCAGTGACTGCCTCGTTACGCCCGGATTGATCAACGCGCACCATCACATTTTCCAGAACCTCACCCGCGCGTTCCCGCCGATGACCGACAAGCCCCTGTTCGGTTGGCTGCAGTCGCTGTATCCGCTGTGGGCTTTGATCGATGAGGAGTCGGTGTACACGAGTGCGTTCATCGGCCTCGCCGAACTGGCGTTGAGCGGCTGCAGCACGAGCGCCGATCATCTGTACGTCCACCCCAAGGGAGCCGGCGATCTGTTGAGTGCTGAGATAGCAGCGGCGCGCGAGATAGGGATGCGCTTCCACCCAACTCGCGGCTCGATGAGCCTGAGCAAGAAGGATGGTGGATTGCCACCCGACAACGTCGTTGCCGACGACGACGACATTCTGGCAGCCAGCGAATCGGCCGTGGCGGCGCATCACGACCGCAACCACGGTGCGATGGTGCGCATCGCGTTGGCGCCGTGCAGCCCGTTCAGCGTCACCGAACAGTTGATGGTACGCAGCGCCGAACTAGCGCAGCGGCTCGATGTGCGGCTGCACACACACTTCGCCGAGAATGCCGAGGACGACGAGTTCTCACTCGCGACATTCGGTTGTCGCCCGATGGAGTACCTGGAACGAACCGGCTGGTGCAGTGACCGCACATGGGTCGCGCACTGTGTGATGCCCAACCACGACGAGATACTTCGGCTCGGAGCCGCCGGCATCGGCGTCGCGCACTGCCCGAGCAGCAACCTCATCCTGTCGTCGGGTATCTCGCCGGTAGTGCCGATGCGCGCCGCCGGTGTCAAGGTCGGCATCGGTGTCGATGGTTCCTCATCTGCTGATAGCGCGTCGGTCTGGTTAGAGGCGCGTACCGCGATGCTGCTCGCCAAGTTGCGCGATGGTGCTCAAATCAGCACCGCTCGTATGGCGCTGGAGATGGCCACCCTCGGCGGTGCCGGGTGCTTGGGACGTGAAGGTGAGATCGGCGTGATCGCGCCCGGCGCGGTTGCCGACATCGCGATATGGCGACTGACCGGGCCGATGTACGCCGGCGCGCTGGCCGATCCGATCGAAGCCTGGCTGCGCTGTGGGCCGACAGGCGCATGGCACACGATCGTCAACGGCCGCTTCGTCGTACGCGACGGAGAGATCGAGCACCCCGATCTGCCACACGTGTTGCACAGCCACGCACGGCATGCGGCACGCATCCAGCAACTGGGATGAAGCCTCGCACATCGCTTGCCCACCTACATTGAAGGTGTGAACCCGATTTCGCGCCGCTCGCTACTGACGGCGGGATTGGTCTTGGTGGCGGGATGTAAAACGACCAAAACCTTCATCGGACGCGACGGTGCTCCGGCTACGACCATCGCGCTGGGCGCGGAACTGCCTCAACACGCGGCGATCGTCTCAGTTGCGGTGGTGGGCGACTCGATCACCGAAGCAAGTGCCTCGTCGCTGCGCCACGCGCTCGCCGACGTGGGTATTGCCGACGTCGTTATTGACGGCGAGACCAGTCGGCGGATTGCGATCGGTAGTGGGCGCAACGGTCAAACGTTGAGCGGTGTGCGCGCTGTCAAGAAGCTGATTGGCAAAGGAACCAACCCATCGGTGTGGGTGATCGCGCTCGGTACCAACGACGTGGGAAATTTTGACACCCCGCAGGACTGTGCCGACCTGATCATCCAGATCACCGAGTTGTTGCCGCCGCCGGTGCGCTTGGTGTGGGTCAACGTCTACCGCCCGAGCGATCTACGGCAAACGACGGTCTTCAACCAGGTACTGGAAGCGCAGCTCGAAAATCGTGGCGATGCGGTGGTGGCCGATTGGTACACGATCGCTGCCGACCCCAGTCGTGAAGTGTTACGCAGCGATGATCTGCATCCGAACGATGACGGGAAAGTCGCGTTTGCGGAGTTGGTCGTTCAAGCGCTCCAGCGGCTCTGACCGAACCGATAACCGACGGAACGCACCGTCTCGATGAAGTTGGCATGCTCTTCGCCGAGCTTGGCCCGCAGTCGCCGAATGTGTACGTCGACGGTGCGGGCACCGCCGTAGTACTCGTAGCCCCACACTCGGCTGAGCAATGTCTCGCGTGTGAACACCTTGCCCGGGTTCTGCGCAAGGAACTTCAGCAACTCGTACTCCATGTAGGTGAGGTCGAGTGGCGTTCCCGCAATCGTCGCCTGGTAGGTCTCGAGATTCAAAACGAGGCTGCTGTACTGCACCACCTCCGGCCGGACATCGCCACCACCACGAGCGAAGAGGTGACGCAACCGCGTCTCGATCTCGACGGGGTGGCACGGTGTGATGCAGAAATCGTCGAACAAGTCGTGGCGCAGTTCTAGGTCGGCGAGCTGCCCACCGGTGATCAGCACCATCAGCGGTTGCACAGGGTTGTCGCGGCGACGGAGTGCGCTACAAAACGCCCACGCGGCCTCGGCATCGACGTCGCAAGCTACGACAGCGCCTGCCCACCCGGAGGTTGGCTCGTGGCGCAGCGCTTCTGTCGCTGTCGAGACCGACTTCCAGCGATAACCAGCGAGATCGAGCGTGCGCGCGAGATCGACCGGTGGCGAATCTGGATAGACCGCGAGGAGCTCGTTCACAGCGTTCGGAGGTAGCGATCGAACTCGAACTGCGACACGTGGGTTTTGTACGCCCGCCACTCGCTGCGCTTGTTGCGCAGGAACCATTCGAAGATGTGCTCACCGAGCGCTTCTTGGACGAGTGTGGACCGCTCCATCATCTTCAACGAATCGCTGAGCGACTGCGGCAACGTGTCGATGCCCAGCTTGGTGAGCGACGCGTCGTCCATCTCGAACAGGTTTGCGTCGGCTTCCGTGGGCAGTTCGTAACCCTCCGCAATTCCGCGCAGGCCGGCAGCGAGAATCACGCTCATCGCCAGATACGGATTGCACGCCGGATCGGGCGACCGGTACTCGATGCGGGTTGCGCTGGGGTTGCCGCGCTTGGCGACGGGCACACGAATCAGTCCGCTGCGGTTGTTGCGCGCCCAGCTGATGTGCACCGGTGCTTCGAAGCCGGGCACCAAACGCTTGTAGCTGTTGACTGTCTGGTTCGTGATTGCGGTCAGTTCTGCGGCGTGGTGGAGTAGGCCCGCCATGAACTGCTTCGCGACCGGCGAGAGGTTGTACGCGTCGTCGTCGCTGTAGAAAGCGTTCTCGTCGCCCTTGAACAGGCTGAAGTGCATGTGCATGCCGCTGCCCTGCACGCCTTCCAGTGGCTTGGGCATGAACGTTGCGTGCACACCCTGCTTGGCGGCCACTTCCTTCACAACCAGCCGGAACGTCATCACACTGTCGGCCATCGTCAACGCGTCGGTATGGCGCAGGTCGATCTCGTGTTGGCTGGGCGCATCTTCGTGAAAGCTGTATTCGACGGGAATGCCCATCGTCTCGAGCGTGCGAATGGTTTCCTTGCGCAATGTGCCCGCGACGTCGGTGGTGGTGAGATCGAAGAAGCCACCCTCATCCAGCGGCACCGGTGCTTGGCCCTTCTCAGGCGGCGCGAAGTAGAAGAACTCGATGTCGGGGGCGACATAGAACGTGAACCCCTGTTCGCGGGCGGCTCCGAGATTGCGGCGCAACACTTGCCGCGGGTCGCCTTCGAATGGCGTGCCGTCGAGGTTGTGGATGTCGCAGAAAACGCGCGCTTCGACCGCCTTGCTGTCGCCCCACGGCAACACCTCGAATGTGTTCGCATCGGGCATCGCCAGCACGTCGGCTTCTTGAACGCGGCTGAAGCCGTCGATCGCCGAACCGTCGAACGTCATGCCATCGCCGAGCGCGTTCTCGAGTTCGGCCGGACTGATCGCGAAGCTCTTCAGGTTGCCCAGCACGTCTGTGAACCACAGGCGGACTAGGCGTACCCCGCGCTCTTCAACGGTGCGCAGTACGTAATCGCGTTGTTGGTCGAGCATGGCTGGCCTCCGTCAGTAGCAAGTCTGCCACCACTCTGCCGTTTTCCTTAAGGGCAGACCCTCAGTCGGCGCACACCGTTTCAATGAGGAGGCGGGTCACCGTGTACGGATCGCAGTTGGCGTTCGGCCGACGATCCTCGGCGTAGCCGCGTCCAGCACGTTGTACCTGCCACGGGATGCGGATGCTCGCGCCACGGTTCGACACGCCGTAGCTGAACTCGTAATACGGCGCCGTCTCGTGAGCGCCGGTGAGTCGGCTCTCGATGTCGTGGCCGTAATTGCTGACGTGTAGGTCGATCTTCTTGCCGATCGCTTGACATGCGGCCTCGATGGCCTTCATGTCGGTGTCCTCGCGCATCGCCTTGGTCGAGAAGTTGGTGTGTGCACCGGCACCGTTCCAATCGCCCTTCTGCGGCTTCGCGTCCAGGCTGATCACCACGTCGTAGTCCTCGGCGACGCGGTGTAGCAGCCAGCGGGCCACGTAGAGGTGGTCGCTGACGGTGACCGCGTCGGCAGCACCGACTTGGAACTCCCACTGACCGGGCATTACTTCGGCGTTTGTTCCCTCGATCATCAGCTCGGCATCAATGCAGGCTTGCGTGTGTTCCTCGATGATCTCGCGGGCAAAGACTCGGCCGGCGCCGACGCCGCAGTAGTACGGCCCTTGTGGCGCCGGGAATCCTCGAGTAGGAAACCCGAGCGGCTCGCCGTCGGTCCGGAACATCGTGTACT
>JANWKM010000056.1 GCA_025451395.1 Ilumatobacteraceae bacterium | reverse complement strand
TTCGCCTTCCTGCAGAAGCGGGAATGGGAGTGGAGCGCCCGCGACCGGGCCTCGTTCGTGACGGTGTCGAAGTCGTTGGAGCGGACGCCGCCGCGCCTGGCCCGCTCGATCTTCCACTCCATCCGGGCCCCCCACAAGATGAGCTCGGTGCAGGCGGGCGAAGTCGAGGCGGTGCACGCCCGAACCACCGAGAACGTCTACAAGCAGCATCTCGTCGAGGTGCAGGGTCAGACCGACATCCTCACGATGGGCATCCCCTACATCTGCCCATACAACGTCAACTCGATCATGAACCCGATCCTCGTGATGTGCACGGCCCTCGGGTACTTCTTCAACATGTACCGCAACAAGCCGCTCGTCCGCGAAGGCGGTGTGATCATCATGACGCACCCGTGCTACCGCGACTTCAACCCGGTGCATCACCCGAGCTACATCGACTTCTTCGAGCAGGTGCTCGCCGACACCACTAACCCTGCCGAGATGTCGAAGAAGTGGGAGAAGCAATACGCCGAGGATGAGTGGTATCGCCATCTGTATCGCACCGGCAACGCCTATCACGGCGTGCATCCGTTCTACGCGTGGTACTGGGGCGCTCACGGCCTGCAGCACGCTGGCAAGGTGATCATCGTCGGCGGGGATCCGCCCACGGTTCGTCGACTCGGCTTCACTCCGGCCAGCACCTTGGACGATGCGTTCGAGATCGCCAGCGATGTCGTCGGTCGCTCGCCGACGATCAGCCATCTGCACGTACCCGCTTTGCTGATTGCGGATGTCCAGTGAAGAACTACGCGCCAACCCGGCTGCACTCGCTCGGTCAGTTGCGTCGCGCCGCAAAGGTGGGTGATGCCGCGAGCGCCGCCGTGCACAAGGTGTTGCGGCCGATTCGCGGGCTGGGGTTCCCGTACCGCAAGCCGATGGTGCCCAAGGGTGTCGTCGTCCCCGCTGACCCAAGCAAGCTCGGCGCGAACTACGAGACCGGGTGGGCGCGCTCGTCGGCGGCCAAAGCGGCGCGCGCGATGTTGACCAATGGCCCGATGCGCGCGTTCGTGAAGGCCATCGCGAGACCGCAGGTCGTCGGGCTCGATCGGCTGGCCGATCTGCAACGACTCGACGAGACACCGCCGGTGATCTTCGCCCCGAACCATCACAGCCATGTCGACACTCCGCTCATCATCACGGTCGTGCCCGAGCCGTGGAGTTCGACGCTCGTGGTCGCGGCAGCTGCCGACTACTTCTTCGACACTCGCGTCAAGGGCGCACTTGCGGCGTTGACCTTGAACGCGTTCCCGATCGACCGCGAGGTCACGAGTCGCAAGAGCAGCGACGAACTGCGCCGCTTGATCGAAGATGGTTGGAGCCTCGTCATCTATCCCGAGGGTGGTCGTTCACCCGATGGTTGGGGCCAAGAGTTCAAGGGCGGCGCCGCCTATCTCGCCGGCCGAACCGGGGCAGCAGTCGTGCCCGTGTTCATCGATGGCACCGGCAGCATTTACGGCAAGGGCATGAAGCGACTCAAGCCAGGATCAACCAAGGTTGTGTTCGGGAGCCCGATGCGCCCGGTCGAAGGCGAGTCGACGCGCCGTTTCAACGCGCGCATCGAGGCTGCCGTTACGGCGTTGGGTGATGAAGCATTGACCGACTTCTGGACCGCGCGTCAGCGGTCCGCACAAGGAACGAATCCGAAACTGACCGGACCCGAATACAACGGCTGGCGTCGTCAGTGGGCGCTCGCCGAGTACCGCAAACTTGGACGGGCTGGTGTGCGTCGCCGACAGAACCGTCGCTGGCCCAATCTGGGCTAGCAGCTGTGTAGTAACCGGCAGCGGCTAGCCGTTGTTCTCTGTCCCCTCGACACAGGGGATGTTGATCTTGGTGCCGACGATGAACCCGCCGTAGCCGTTGGTGTCTTCGTTGACCGCGTCGAGTGCTTTGACGGTGACCTTGAACTTCCTGGCGACACTGCCGGGGAAGTCGCCCGAGACGAGTGTGTACTCACCAGCGATGCAGGCGACGAGGGGTGGGGTGGTCACGCCCGGCGCTGCATCGGGGGACGGGATCGTTGCGCCGATAGGGATCTTGATGTTGAGGCCAACAAGGAACTGCGCGTACCCGGAAGTATTGGCGTTGATCTGGTTGAGTTCCTCGAGGGTGATCCCGTAAAAGTTCGCAACCACTGTCGGGTTGTCACCGGCCTTGATTTTGTACGTGATGACTTCCGTAGTTTTCGAACCAGGCTCGGGCGGCAGGGTCGTGCCCGGGATCGTCGCGACTGTGGGCGGCACGGTCGGGATGGTCGCCCAGTTAGTCGCTTCCAGGTTGACAACGGTGGCCCCAGACTGCGCTGACGAGGTGCCACAACCGGCCAACAGCACAAAAGCGCTGGCCGTGAGGACACGAAATGGGGTTACTACACGCCGCTTCACGGCTTCCATTCTACGACAGCCCCTCGCGGAAGGGGCCGCGGGCGGTGCTTACTCGGGGGGAGCATTCACCGACCAACCGCGACGGATCAGTTCGTCGGACAGCAAGTCGGCGGGGATCCCGCGCAGGGTTGTTGCTTGCGTGGCTCGAATCTTCTCGCTCGCGGCATCGGGTGCGGTGTCAGGAGAGGCTGACTCGTTGTTGAGCAATTGATCGATCAGCTGCGATGCCTCTTGCACGGTGAACTTGCCGCCAGCTTGTCGCTGGGTCAGACCCATCGGATGCCGAGCTTCGCGAAAACTGCTGAAGCCGACCTTCTCCAACAGTGACGCCAAATACGCAATCTGTTTGGTCGAAGCCGGAGGCCCCGACGCGTTCAGAGCCACTCAGCCACCCAGCTCGCCGGCGCGGTAATGCGCCCGGCAGAGCAATTCGTAGTGGACCATGTCACCGAACAGCGGCTGCTCGGTGCTCTCGCCGGTGTTACCGACGACGACCGTTTCACCGGTATACACGACGACGCCGTTCACGACCCGTGCGTTATGGGTGGCCCGTGCCCCACACCAGCAGCGTGCCTCGACCTGCATCGGCACACGCTCGTCGGCGATCTCGAGCATGCGCTTCGTGCCCTCGAACAGCTCGCCACGGAAGTCGGTGATCAGGCCGAACGCGAAAACGTCGACACCCATCTCGTCGACGACCCGTGCGAGTTGGTCGCATTGTTCCGCGGTATAGAACTGCACTTCATCGCAGACCATGTAGTGCAATGGCCAGCTGTCGACCGCCAATTTGTACACATCGAGGTCGGGCACGACTTCGATTGCCTGCGCGGCGACACCGAGGCGACTAGTGACTTGCGCTCCCTCGCGATCGAGCGTGGTCAGCAACAACCCGTACAGTTCGCGACTGGCGAGGTTGTGATGGATCTGTAGAGCCATCGTGCTCTTGCCCGAACCCATCGTTCCGAAACTGAACCGAAGCGTTGCCATGACTCCAGCGACCCTACCGTGCCGTTTAACTGCCGGTCAGCATGGCCTGCACGCGGGAAATCGTGTCGGCCTGCGCCGCCGACTTGTCGGGGCGATAACGACGCACCCGGGCAAACCGCAGTGCCACTCCCCCTGGGTAACGGGTGCTGCGCTGCACCCCGTCGAGCGCGATCTCGACGACGAGCTCCGGGCGAACGTGTTGGATGAAGCCGTCTTCGGGAGGTCCGATCGCGAGTTCTTGAAATCGGGTCGTCTGCCACGCGAGCAGCTCATCGGTCAGACCCTTGAACGTCTTGCCGACCATTACGAACTCACCGTCCGCCCCACGAGCTCCTAGGTGCAGGTTGCTCAGCCAACCTGTCCGCCGGCCGTGGCCCCATTCGGCGGCCAACACCACCAGATCGAGCGTGTGCACCGGTTTCACCTTCCTCCACGAGGTGCCTCGACGGCCGGCTTGATACGTCGAATCGAGTGCCTTCACCATGACTCCCTCGTGGCCGGCTGCCAGCGCCAAGGTCGCGAACTGCTCGGCGCTCTCGGACTCGGCACTGGGATTGACGATGTCGAGCGTCGGTAGCCGCAATGCTTCCGGCACCGCATCGGCCAGCAACTGCTTGCGCGCGCTCAATGGCTCGTCGATCAAGGACTCTCCGCCGAGGTAGAGAAGGTCGAAGAAGAACGGTTGTAGGCGGCTGTGGCCGCTCATCGTGTCTTGGAACTTGAGCGGGCCACCATCGGCATCGAGTCCGAGAGCTTCACCATCGAGCACGAAGTGGTCGTGCGGAATCGACAGTGCGGCCTCCACAACCTCCGGAACGCGCGCCGCGATCTCGTTGAGTCCGCGAGTGAACACGAGTACCTCCCTGCCAAGCCGATGCACCTGCACGCGAGCACCGTCGAGCTTCCACTCGACACTCGCCGGGCCGGTAAGCGCCAACGCGTCAGTAACGGTCGATGCGGTACCGGCGAGCATCGGCTGCACGGCGATGAGTGGCGACAAGCCGACGGCGAGCGATTCGCCCGACAATGCGCGCGCAGCTGCTGCTCCGAGGTCGCCGAGCAGCATCGCCGCACGGCGCACGTCGGCCACTGGCAGCTTCGAGGCCTTCGCGATCGCCTCGGTTACGACTCCGGCGAGCGCACCCTGGCGAACTTCGCCGCCAAAGAGCTGACCGAGATGGACCCTTTCGTCGTCGGTCAGCCGCGCCATCATCGCCGCCAGCAAGCGCTCGCGATCGCGTTGCGAGCCAACCCCGGCGGTGGCCGCGAGCGTCGTAAACAGGTCGTCGACGTCTGTGATGGTGACCCGTGTCGTTAACTTTCCAGCACCGCTCGTCGCTTCGCCTTGCACCTGCTCAATCGCGCGCACGTCGCGCAGCGTTGCCCAGCCGACCCCAATTCGACCCTGGCGTGGTTCGCCGACGAGCAGCCCGACAAGAATCGGAACCTCGTGTGGTGTCGCAGCGCGCAGAAGATCGGCCAGCAACGCCGATTTCTCCGAGCGTTTCGACGTCGCCGCGACCCGACGCGACACATCGACGACGGCCGAGTACTCCACATCCCCATCATCCCAAAAGAAATCCGGGAAATCCGCCGAGTCCGAAAGTCCGCCGCGTGACCGTTTCACACGCAACGTGAGGGTGCCAACGCAGACACTCCTGTCACCGTGCATGAGCTTGCGTGGCCAAACCGTCGGGATCGGACGTTGGCCTTGACGAAATCTTGCCAAATGCTTGCTGAGATAAGGCTGGCGAATCGCGCCCACGGTGTTTATAACTGCGGAGCACGTCAACGACCGGCGGCTAGCAACGTCGTCGAAGTGTGGGTGGCAGTTCAACTTCGAGCGGGGAGTTACGACATGAATCAGCAAGCAAAGGCAGTCGTCTACCGGCTGACACCGATAGTGGTGCTGGTCATCAGCATCGCGGCACCGCGAAAATGGGGGGTTTGCAAGTGAAGCACTTCAAGCAAAGTCCAGTTCGAGCAGCAGTGGCGGTCGCGACCTTCGTCGCGCTGATTGCCTCGGTGGGAGCACCATTTAAGTGGAGCCTTGCGTTTGTCTTCGAGTTGGCGGATTCGCTCTTAGGCTGACGCTGATTTGACGAAATGGCGCGGTCGCTGGCGGGCGACCGCGCCGTTTGTCGTTTTGACACAATTGCGACGTGACCCAGTTCGTTGCATTCCTCGGCGGCATCAACGTCGGCGGTCATCGGGTCACCATGGACCGATTGCGCGCCAAGTTCGTCGACCTCGGTTATGAGAACGTCGCAACGTTCATCGCCAGCGGCAACGTGATTTTCACGTCATCCGGAAGCAGCACAGCAATCGAGAAACGAATTGAACGGCACCTCGCCGATCAACTCGGTTGGCCGGTGCCGACGTTTGTCCGCCGAGCGGCCGAAGTGCTCGCCATCGTTGAGTTCGCGGCCCGCAAACCATTTGGCAAGATTCCCGACGGCCACACGCACATGATCGCATTGACCCAGACCGCCATCGACGCGTCGCGAAGAGCGGAGATCGCGAAGCACAGCACCGCGCACGATCGCTTTCACGTTCACGGCCGCGAGGTGCATTGGTTGATCGGCGGCAAGATGTCCGACTCGCCGATCACACTGCCCAAGCTCGCCAAACTGATCGGTCGCAATACCACCCGCAATATCACTTCGCTGACACGGCTCGCCGATCAGCTTTGATCTGTTCCGCCATACGATCGAGCGTCGCCGTCCGAAACGCCGCGATCGTTCCTGCGTAGGCAGCCGGTTGCAACGTCGATGCCAGGACGCCTGCGGCTGCAATCGCCGTGGGCAGCACTTCCTGCTCGGGAACGACTTGATCGAGAAACCCAGCGTCGACAGCCTCACGCCCGTTGCTCATTTGGGCGTTGACGACTGCCAGCTGCAGGTGCCGCCGGCTCAGTCGCACGTCGGCGAGGGTGAGCGCCCAGCTGGGTAGCACCATTCCGATTGCGACTTCGTTGAGACCGATCTTGCAATCGATCTCGGCGCCGATTCGTTGATCGCAGCCCAGCAACATCAGCGCGCCGGCAGCGACGGCATGGCCGGTGCACGCTGCGACCACCGGCACCGAGCAGCCGTAGAGGCGACTGACGAGTTCCCCGCCGTCGCTCACCAACCCGACGATGGCCGCGAAGTCGGTGCCACGCATCACTGCCAGGTCGAACCCGCCGGAGAACCTGCCGGGTCGTCCATGCAGCACAACCGCCCGGATCGACGCGTCGGCCTCGGCAGCGTCGAGCGCTGCGTGAATGGCCGCAATGATCCCCGTTGAGAGCGCGTTGGCCTTGCCATCGTCGAGATGTATGACCAGAACCTGATCCAAGCGTTCGGTGGTCACCGCTGCATCCACACGTCGACCATAGGCGACCGCAGAATTCTCGCCGAACCGCGAACGGTCGCGTGAGGTGCATGCGCACAGCGTGAGGGTCCAACAGCAACTGGACAGGCCACCATACGGCCTCTTGACGGGACAAGCCCGCATAATGCGGCGCGTTCTTGACTAAACCTTGCCATTCGCTTACAAAGAATTGTCTCGCCAATGGGGTCGACGCTGGTTATAACTGCGGGAGCACGGTAGCGATCGACGGTGATCGACGGCGGTCGTCGAGGTGTGGCGGAAACAACTTAGAGCGGGGAGTGCACGACATGAATCAGCAAGTAAAGGGAGCCGTCTATCGGCTGTTGCCAATCGTGGTGCTGGTCGTCAGCATTGCGGCACCACGAAAGTGGGGTTGGAAGTGAGATACATCAAACATGCTCCGGTTCGAGCGACTGCTGCCGTCGCGGCCTTTGTCGCGCTGATCGCATCCGTCGGGGCGCCATTCAAGTGGAACTGAGCTGACGGAAGGCGCTGTCGCCCTCGGCGAAACGCGTCCGCTAGCAGCAAGTGTGAACCGAATCGGAAGGCACGCAATGTGATGGAAGCCTCTTCAACGACGCAGGTCGTCCACAATCGCCTGTTGAACACGTACGTCTTCCTCGTCGCGCTCTTCGCCGCCTCCGTTACCGCGGTCGTGTGGAGTCGGCAGCCCTCATTCATCGCGCCGGGCAAGTTGGTCTACGTCTGCATTTTCTCGATTCTGCTGTTCATCGGCGAGGTCTCCCGGAGCAACTGGTTCCGATTTGGCGATGGCGGCGAGGTCAGTCCCGGTTGGGCGTTTGCCTTCAGCATTGTCCTGTTGGGCTCCCCCATCATCGCCATTGTGGCGATGGCGGTGTGCACCGTCACGGTCGACGTCCGGGAGCGCAAACCCGTCATCAAGGTGATTTTCAATGCCGCACAGATCACGGCTTCGCTCGGTGCCGGCGCACTGGTGCTGCAGCTTTTCGGGTTGACTACGCCCTTGACCGACGCTGGCACACCTTCGTGGGGATTCGCGCTCGCGATGTTCCTCGCGGGTGGATTGGTGTTCACCGCCAACGGTGTCCTCACGTGCATCGTGCTGGCACTTCACTACAAGACCAGCATTCGCTCGATGATGGGCCGCAGCTTCTTCCTCAGCATTTCGGCGGACGGTGCGCTGCTGGCGCTATCGCCGATTTTTGTGGTGGCCATCACGTTCAGCCTCTTCATGCTTCCGCTGATGGGAGTGACTGCGCTGCTGATCTACCAGAGCACGCAACAAGCGCTGAGACGCGCACACGAGGCCAATCACGACAGCCTGACGGGACTGGTCAACCGGCGCACGTTCGACATGCACTTGACGGGCTTCCTCGACTCGAACCGCGACCCACTCAAGCCAGGAGCCGTGCTGCTGCTCGACCTCGACGGCTTCAAGGAGATCAACGATCGACTCGGGCACAGCACCGGCGACCAGGTTCTTCACGGAATTGCGACCCAGCTCACTCGCTCGGCCCCGGAAGCGTCGATGATTGCTCGCCTCGGCGGTGACGAGTTCGCGGTGCTGATTCCGGCGGTCGAGTCGGAGACCGCCATGATGGACATGGCGGAACGGTTGCGCAGTGATCTCACCCTGCCCATCGAGGTGGCCGGCTTCCCGCTGTCCGTCGGGGTGAGCATGGGGTTGGCGCTGATCCCGCGCGACGGTCGCACTGCAGAAGAAGCACTCGGCGCCGCGGACATCGCGATGTATCGGGCCAAGCGATACCGCACCGGCGTCGAGATGTACAAGACCATCGGCTCGCGCGCCGAGAGGGGCCGTCTTGGATTGCTCGGTGAACTCGCACAGGCGCAGACCACCGACCAGTTACAGATCTTCTACCAGCCGCTGACGCGATTCATCGACGGCGCGCCCGTCGGAATGGAAGCGCTGTTGCGTTGGCACCATCCGGTCCTCGGCAACATTCCACCCGCCGACTTCATCACTCTTGCCGAGCACACCGATCTGATCGGCCCGCTGACACAGTTCGTGCTCGACCGCGCGACGGCCGACGCCCGCGGGATCGAAAGATTCGACATCCGACTGTCGATCAATATCTCGGCACGAAATCTTCAGGACCGGCGTTTCCCCGCTGGCGTCTTCCGAGCGCTCGCGCAAGCCGGGGTCGACCCCACAATGCTTGAGTTGGAAATCACTGAAAGCTCGATCGCTCGCGAACCTGAGCGCAGCCTGTTCGCCATCACCGGCTTACGCGAGGCCGGGGTGCGGGTAGCGATCGACGACTTCGGAACCGGTTACTCGTCATTTG
>JANWKM010000055.1 GCA_025451395.1 Ilumatobacteraceae bacterium | reverse complement strand
CGGTGGGCAGCACCTGCGCGGCGAGTATCTGATGAGGCGGCACCTTCTTCGACTCGGCCTCGTAGAGCAGAATCAGCGCCCGCTCACGCGCGTCGGTACGGTCGTCGACATTGCCGACGTTGCCGACATTGCGGGCGCCGCCCCCACTGCGAGAACCACCTCGGCTAGCACGCTGAGCCATCTTGGTCAGACCCGCGTGATGTAGTCGCCGGTGCGTGTGTCGACCTTGACCTTGTCGCCGACGTTGATGAACAGCGGAACCTGCAGCAACTTCCCCGTCTCGAGCGTGGCCGGCTTGCGCGCACCGCTGACACGATCACCCTGAATACCAGGGTCGGTGTCGGCGACGGTGAGTTCGACGGCTGCTGGAATCTCGACCGTCACGATTTCGCCGTTGTGGAACGCAATGATCGCCACCGAGTTCTCGACCATGTAATCGGCCGCGTCGCCGAGCGCGACTGGTGCGACGCTCTGTTGGTCGTAGGTCTCCATGTCCATGAAGACATAGTCCTCACCATCGCGGTACAGAAACTGCATGTCCTTCTTCTCGAGTACTGCCTGCTCGACGCGAATACCGGCGTTGAACGTGCGATCGATGACGCTGCCATTGCGAAGATTGCGCAGTTTGGTGCGCACAAAGGCACCACCCTTGCCCGGCTTGACGTGTTGAAACTCGACAACCTGAAACAGGACCTTGTCGAGTTCCAGCGTGATGCCGTTCTTCAGGTCGTTGGTGGTAATTGCAGGCACGGTGAATCCTTCGGAGATTTGGTCAGCACGTGGCACCCATCGCTGGTGACGACCACCAAGTCTTCGATGCGAATGCCGCCGAAACCTTCATGGTAGACGCCCGGCTCGACGGTCACCACGTCGCCGACCTGCAAAATCGTGTCGCCAGCGCGGTTGATGAACGGATCTTCATGGATGAGGAGGCCGACCCCATGACCGGTGCCGTGCGTGAACCAATCGCCATATCCAGCTTCTTCAATGATCCGGCGGCACACGCCGTCGAGTTCCTTGGTACTCACTCCGGCCGCAACCGCCGCGAGGCCTGCTTGCTGTGCGGTATGTACGACGTCGTATAACTCCTGCTGCAACGTTGTCGGTCCGCCGATGATGAATGTACGGGTCATGTCGCTGTGATATCCGTCGACGAGGGCGCCGACGTCAATGATGACCGTATGGCCCTCTTCGATCGGTGTCGACGTCGGTCGGTGGTGAGGCAGTGCCGCGTTGATTGGGCCGGTGGCAACGATCGTTTCGTAGCTCGGCCCGATTGCACCAAGCTCGCGCATGCGGGTTTCGAGTTGGTTGCGCACCTGCGCCTCGCTGACCCCAGTGGTGAGCAGCGGTATCACGTCGGCGAGTGCTCGATCTGCGATGCGGCACGCAACGGCCATTCGTTCAATCTCATCGGCGTCCTTGACGCGACGCTCGGCCTCGACGATGCCGGTGGCAGGCACCAACTCGCTCGTAATCGCCTGCGCATATTGCGCGTGCTGCGCATACGTCACGTGTGCGGCCTCGAACGCCACGCGGGGAAAGCGACTGCAGCAGTTCGCAATGTGATCCATGACCAACGGCGAAGTGGCACCAACCAGAACCTCGCCATCCACTCGCGCAGCGGCCATTTGTCGCGCTGCTTGCTGGCCGTAGCGACCATCGGTGATCAGGGTGAGACCATCGGGGTCGAGCACGACCCAGCCATTCGATCCGGTGAACCCTGTCAACCAGCGAATGTTGCTGAGGTCGCTCACCAACAGCGCGTCGGTCTTCACGGTCGACATCACGCGGTCACGTACCCGTTGGGCGCGCTCGGTGATGATCATTTTGCCGCGAGTACCCGTGATACTGCCGCCACCGCCAGCTCGTAGCCGTGCATGCCGAGGCCCATGATCGAACCGATCGCGACCGGAGCGACCACGCTCGTATGCCGCCATGGCTCTCTTGCATTCGGGTTGGAGATGTGAACTTCGATGACCGGCCCCTCGAAGGCGGCGAGCGCGTCGTGTATGGCCCATGAGTAGTGGGTGAACGCGCCGGGGTTGATGATGATCGCCGCTGCACGGCCACGCGCGCCGTGGATCGCGTCGATCAACTCGCCTTCGTGGTTGCTCTGCAACGCTTCGACAGTGTGTCCGCTTGTCTTAGCGGCGGCGGTGGTCGCGGCGACGTAGTCGGCAAGGGTGGCGGTGCCGTAGATCCGCGGCTCTCGTTCGCCGAGCAGATTCAGGTTGGCTCCGTGCAACAACAGGATCATGGCCACGGCCTTATTCTCCCACGCGGGCTTGCCATAGCGCTCGATCGATGCAGTAGAGGACGTGACGTTGCTGCCCCCAACCGGGTGTCAGCGGGTGATCGAACTCACGCGACGGATCCAGGCGCATTCCGAGCTTCTGCATCACACGCTGCGAGTTCAGATTTTGCTTCGTCGCGAAGCTGACGATCTCGTCATTGGGCAGATCGACGTGCCCGAAGCCGAACGCGAGGGTCGCGCGAGCTGCTTCTGGAGCAAAGCCCTGGCCCCAATGCGCGTGCGCCAGTCGCCAGCCGACCTCGACGCACGGCGTGAAGTCTGTCTGCCAATTCGGTGCCGCCAAGCCGACGAACCCGATGAACTCACCGCTGTCGAGCCGATCGACTGCCCACAGCCCGAAACAACGTGCATCCCACGCGGCCACCATGCGATCCACCATCTGGTCGCTCTGATCACGGGTGAGCGTTGCCGGGAAATGCCGCATCACCTGCGAATCGGCATTCAGCAACGCGTAGGGCTCCTTGTCGGCCGCGCGCCACCCACGAAGCATTAACCGATCGGTGCGGATCTCGGGTGTCATGTCGTTCAATGCACGTCTTCGAGTGCCGCGAGCGCATCGGCGGGCGACACTCCGGCGACCACCTCGACACCATTGCTGCCATCGAGCACGAACGTCAGGCCATCACCAAGCACCTTCTTGTCGAGCCCCATCAACGCGATCAAGCGTTCGCGCGAGGCGACTTTGGGCAACGCGGTGTCGAGCTCGTAGGCACCGCTGACAACCTCGTAGTGCTGCTGCACTCGCTCATCACTAATTCGGCCGAGGCGCTGAGCCAGGTGGGCGGCGTACACGAGTCCGATCGCTACGGCTTCGCCGTGTGCAATTGCATAATTCGTTTCGGTCTCCAGTGCGTGGGCAAGCGTGTGCCCGTAGTTCAGCAGCGCTCGTCGGCCGCCCTCGCGCTCATCGCCAGCCACTATGTCGGCCTTGATCTGCACGCATCGTGCAATCCGTTCCGCTTCACCCATCGCCAGCAGATCGTCGCCGGTCAGGAAGTGATACTTCGCCATTTCACCGCGCCCACAGCGAAGCTCACGCGCAGGAAGCGTGCTGAGCGCGTCGAGATCGCATATCACGCCGACCGGTTGCCAATACGCGCCGACGAGGTTCTTGCCGCCGACCCGGTCGTTAAGGTGATCGTATACGGGCAGGTTGACGCCGGTCTTGCCACCGATCGCGGCGTCGACCATGCCCACCAATGTCGTGGTGACGTGGACGACCGCGACGCCTCGGTGCCACGACGCGGCTGCGAAGCCCGCGACGTCGCTGACCATGCCACCGCCGAGACTGACAACCACGTCGTTGCGCGTCAGACCCATGCTGGCGAAGCCGCGACAGAGCGACTCGACGGATTGCATGGTCTTGTGTTCCTCGCCGTGCCCGATCTCGAAACGTTCGCCGGGCAGCCCTGGATCTATCTTCAGCCGTATCCCGCTCTGTGTCACGATCGCCGCGCGCTGAGCAGACCTCGGTAGCAGCGCACTCAACTCCGAGCGCGCACCGTGGCCGATCACGACGTCGTAGGCGCGTTCGCCCAGCGGAACCCGAACCGTGATCATCGCAACACCGCTTCCACGACCTCTTGGATGGAGCGCCGATCAACGAGCACGATCGCGTCGGCGACCTCGCGATACAGCGCCTCACGATCGTGGAACATGCGTTGCAACGTACCCGCTGGATCGTCGTCGAGCAGGGGGCGATGGCCGGTGCTGGTTACACGCTCGACCAATGTTGCGGGTTCTGCGGAGAGCCACACCACCCGCGCGAATGAGTTCTTCAACAGCGCACGATTCTCGGGGTTCAAGACAACACCACCCGCGGCGGCGATAACAGCAGGCTCGTCGCTCGCCAAGGCGGTGATCAACGCCTCGGTCTCCAATGCGCGAAACGCGGACTCGCCGTCGTCGGCGAAAATCTCGCGCACGGTGCGACCAGTCTGCTGTTCGATCATCGAGTCGCTGTCGAACAGCGGACGCCCAAGTCGCTCGGCCAGCACTCGCGCAACGGTGGTCTTGCCGGCCGCCATCATGCCGACCAGCACAAGGTGCTGATCGCCCGCGATCACCGAACCTATGGTCACGACAAGGTGGCTTTGAAGGCCCTGGCGTTGCGGACGAACTCGGCGACGCTGTCGCCACCGAACTTGCGCAACGATTCGGTCGCGAGCACCATCGCCACCATCGTCTCGGCGACAACGCCAGCGGCGGGCACCGCTGTGACATCGGTGCGTTCCTTGAAGCTGACGGCAGCTTCCTTGGTTTTCACGTCAACCGTTTTCAGTGTCGGCCGGTTCAAGGTCGCGAGCGGCTTCATCGCCGCGCGCACAACGAGTAACTCGCCGGTGGTGATGCCACCCTCAGTGCCGCCGGCGTGCGAGGTTTCCCTTCGATAGTCCTTGCTCTGTTCGTCCCACACGATCGCGTCGTGCGCGACACTCCCGCGCTGACCTGCGCCACTGAAGCCTTCGCCGATCTCGACACCCTTGACCGCGTGAATGCTCATGATCCCGCGTGCGAGGTCGGCGTCGATCTTGCGATCCCAATGCACGTAACTGCCGAGGCCCATGGGCACGCCGTAGCCGAGCACTTCAACGACGCCGCCGAGTGAGTCGCCATCCTTGGCCGCGTCCTTCACCTCTTCGATCATCGCCAGTTCCGCCGTCTTGTCGAAGCAACGCACTGGCGACTCATCGACGCTCGCCATATCCGCGACGGTTGGGCGTCGACTCACATCCGCACGCACCGATCCCAGCTGGATGACGTGCGAGATCACCGACGCGCCCAACTCGCCAAGCAACTTCTTGGCGACCGCACCGGCAGCAACTCGTGCGGCGGTTTCTCGGGCACTGGCGCGCTCCAGCACATCGCGCGCATCGGTAAAGCCGTACTTCTGCATCCCGACTAAGTCAGCATGGCCCGGGCGCACCTTGGTCAGCGGATCTTTCGTTGCACCCGGTGCCGGCGACATCTCCTCGTGCCACTTGTCGTCGCGGAACCACTCGCTGTTCTTGATTTCGATCGCGAGCGGCGACCCGAGCGTGCGACCGTGGCGCACGCCACCGATCAGCGTCAGTTCGTCCTGTTCGAAGCGCTGCCGCGGACCGCGGCCGTAACCGAGCCGGCGACGAGCCATCTCGAGTTGGATTTCTTCGACCGTGATCTGCAGACCGGCAGGCAGACCCTCCAAAATGACGACCAGCCCCTGACCATGTGATTCGCCGGCGGTGAGGAAGCGGAGCATCGATTCAGGCTACTGCCGCAGTCATCACGGCAACATCGGGCATGCCACCGTGCCACAACTGCTGCTGCAGCGCGGCCTGATGCACAAGCATGCCCAATCCCGCGACCGCGATGGCGCCGACCGCGCGCGCTGCCCGCAGCAGTTCCGTTTCACGCGGGTGATACACGATGTCG
>JANWKM010000054.1 GCA_025451395.1 Ilumatobacteraceae bacterium | reverse complement strand
TCGATGGCCGCGCCGATCTGTATTCGCTCGGTCTCGTGTTGTACGAGTGCCTTGCCGGCCGCGTTCCATTTCTGGGCGAGACCGACGCCGACACTGCGCTCGCCAGGCTGAATCGCGATCCGACCGATATCACTCGCTTGCGCCCGACACTCCCCCACGGCTTGGCGGCGCTGATCCATCGCCTGCTCGCGCGACGACCTGACGATCGCTACGCCACCGGTGCCGAGTTACGCGCCGAGTTGCAACGCATCATGGGGCAGCCAAAGGCCGACTACTCGAACGACACGAGCCGCAACGTTGCGCGCGGCACACCGGCGCGCGGTCGGCCCGCCGGCCCAGCACTCAGCGGCGCGACGACCGTGCCAGGTGCAACCGGGCCCGGCGCACCTCGCCGCGGCACGCCGGTACAAGGAGGTCGGACACCAACGCCCATTGGTGGTTATCAACCCCGTCCAGGTCGACCGGCCGGTGCCGCGGTTCGCACAGTCGATCGCACACCTACATCCACCGCTCGGCCGCGCCAGCAACCGAATCGCAAATTCGAGCATCGTGCCGGCCCGTCCTCGATCGTCGTCGGCGTCTTGCTGTTGGCGGCTTTCATCGTGGCGTTGGTGCTGTGGGTGACGATCGGTCGTGATGACATTGCGTCGCCACCTTCGGGATCGCAGAGCGATTCGAGCACGGCGTCGATTCCCGACCAGGGTGCGGCAGCAATTGTCGCGGTACACACCTTCGATCCCGAGGGCACCGACACCGAGGAACGCGACGACCTAATCGCCAACGCGACCGATGGAAATGTCGCGACGGCGTGGACCACGCTCTGTTACGAGAACCGATTCATGAGTGGCAAAACCGGCGTCGGCCTGGTCGCTGATCTTGGTAGTGCGCGTACTGGAGTGTTCAACGTCGTGCTCGGAAGCGCTCCTTATCAAGTCAAGATCTTCGCTGCCGGCGAAGGGACTGCGCCCGGATCATTCGGTGCGTGGGGTCCCGCCATCGGCGAGTTCGCAGGCGAACAGGCCGAAACCTTCTCGGTGCAGTTGTCCACTGCAGCCCGCTATGTATTGGTGTCATTCGTCGAACTCGGTGTCGACAACGGGTGCACCGCCAATAACGACTATCGCGGCAGTATCCAGGAAATGTACGTGACGTAAGCTCTGCACATCGCTGCACCACTCGACGACCAATCGCTGGTGACCGCAGCGCAAGCCGGGGATAGCGGGGCGCTCGACCAGTTGCTGCGCCGCCACTACGACCGGATGCACGCGGTCTGTCGGCGCATCACCGGTAACGAAGCCGACGCAGCGGACGCGGCGCAAGAAGCGATGATCGCTGTCGTGCGCGGGTTGACACGTTTCGACGGCCGATCGGCGTTCGGAACGTGGGTCTACCGTATCGCCACCAACGCCAGCCTCGACGAACTGCGTCGGCGGCGGCGCAGGCCGCAACTCGCGGGCCGCGAAAGCAACACCGGAACTGGCAAAGACTGGCCCGAGCAGATCGACCACGACGGCGGGCTGCGCATCGATCACATCGCCGACCGCTTCGAGATCGATGCCGCGCTTCTGGAGTTGCCGGAGGACTTCCGGGTACCAGTCGTGCTGCGCGATGTGGCCGACCTCGACTATGCGGAGATCGCCGAAGTCCTCGACGTACCGATCGGCACCGTCAAGAGCCGAATTGCCCGCGGTCGAGCGCAGGTCGCGGCCACGATTTCGCAGGCCAACGGGAACCAACACCCCGGCCCCGGCCGTCAAACCCCTGGTACACCGATATGACCTGTAACCCATGAACGACAACGACATGACCCCCGAGCACGAACTCGCCAGCGCCTATCTGGATGGCGACGTCACTGCAGTCGAGCGCGCCCGCGTCGAGGCGACCCCCGAACTGCGGGCGCTGGTGGCGTCGATGCGCGAGGCCAGCACGATGATCGCTGCCGTTCCCGTGGTCAGCGAAGCCGTTCGCAACGCCGCTATCGCTTCCGCGCTTGGTGAATTCAATGTCGTGTCGCTCGACAGTCATCGACGTTGGCCCAACAAGGTTCTTGCCGCAGCCGCCGCGGTTGTTCTTCTAGGAGTCGTTGGCGTCAGTGTCTTGCAGAACACGAGCGACGACAAGTCCGAGACCGCCTCGCGCGAAGTCGAGCCTAAGTTCGACGCCAATACGGCCGACGATGCCGCCAGTGCTGGGGTGCCCGAGACTGCAGGCGGCGAGGCCGTGGTCTCGATGACAGCGCCGATAGTGATCGACAACCCCCAGCAACTCCTCGCGCTGACCGTTCCCTCACCGCCGGCTGCCGACGATGGCGGCGGCCCAACCGGTAGTGAAACGACTGACGCCCCTGCCGATACACAACGCGTCGAGTCGTACAACCTCGAGGCGCTGGCGTGCATGAACGACGATCAGGTGTTCCTCGCCGACATCTATTACCAGGGCGCGCTCGCAATCGCGGTACGCGATACGGTCACCGGCGTGACCCAGGCGATCGACAGCAACTGCACTGTTCTCGCTAGCGTCACCCCGTAGAGGAACGCATGCAGGTCGCCCTGCTCACGATCACCGCGCTCGCCGCGATGACCAACTGGTGGGCGCGTTGGCGCAACAACCATCGCATCGAAACCTGGGTAAAGCCACTCACGACGATGGGTGTCATCGGTCTGGCAATTGCCAACGATTCCGAAATCAAGTTCGCGGGAATTGCGGTCGTCGCGCTTGTGCTCTGCCTGGAAGGTGACATAGCGCTGCTTCCCGCGATCGACAAGTTCAGCGTCGGTCTTGCGTCGTTTCTGCTCGGGCATCTGGTTTTCATCGCACTGTTCGTTCGCTATCAGATGCCTCACCGCGGGCTAGGCGCGATTGCGATCGGCGGTGTGATAGTGCTCGCGGCGACGGCCGGTCGCGTCATTGTGCGCGGTGCGGCGCGCAAGGAGGCGGCGATGAGATGGCCCGTCGTTGCGTATCTGGTTGTCATCAGCGCGATGACCGTTTGCGGTTGGGCAACCGGGCGTGGCTGGGTGATCGCAGGCACCACCTTGTTCGTCATCAGCGACACGTTGCTCGGCTGGGGACGGTTCGTGAGTGAGGATGCAAGCAACAACGATGTAGTGAACGGCACATGGCGTTCGACGGCCGTGATGGTCACCTATCACGGCGCGATCGCCGCTCTCGCCCTCAGTCTCTGGCCATAACAACTACTAGGTAGGCTCGCCCCATGCCGGGCAACCCGTTGACCGATTCGAAGTGGGCCCCCGACCTCGCCGACAACGTCGAGCGCATGGTCGGCAAGGTGCGCAGCGTCGCCACCGACAATGCAGTGAAGGCATCGCGCGGCATCGTTTTCGGAATCCTTGGATTGATCTCGCTGCTCGTCGCGGCGCCCCTCGGAATCATCGTCTTCACCAAATTTGCCCAAGTCGTGCTCAGCCGTATGACTCGCACCGATCACGAGACCACTGTGTGGCTCTCGTACATGATCTCCGGTGGCCTACTGATGGTGGGCGGGTTCATCGCCCTCGCCAAGCGCCACCCGAAGAAGGTCAAAACCGACGATAAAAAGAAGGAAGAGAAGAAGAAAGACAAGAAGAACGACAAGACAGACAAGAAGTGACCAACCACCACCGAGTGATCATCATCGGCTCCGGTCCGGCAGGACTGACCGCCGCCATCTATAGCGCCCGCGCAGACCTTGCGCCGCTGGTCATCGAAGGTGAACCTTCCAGCACCAGCGACCAGCCCGGTGGCCAGCTAATGCTCACCACCGAGGTCGAGAACTTTCCTGGCTTTCCCAGCGGCGTGATGGGCCCCGAGCTAATGCTTCAGTTCCGCGATCAGGCAGCTCGTTTCGGCGCTCATTTCCTGACCGCCAAGGTGACTGCCATCGATTTCTCCGAGCGGCCGTTCAAGGTCTGGGTGCGCGACGAGATCTACACGGCCGATGCCGTAATCGTCAGTACAGGAGCCCAAAGCGTGATGCTCGGCCTGGAGGGCGAGAATCGGCTACTCGGCCACGGTGTTTCGACCTGTGCGACCTGCGATGGATTCTTCTTTCGCGATCAACACATCGCCGTGGTGGGCGGTGGCGACAGCGCGATCGAAGAAGCGATCTTCCTCACCAAATTCGCCAGCAAGGTGTCGCTGCTCGTGCGCCGTGACGAACTGCGGGCCTCAAAGATCATGCAGCAGCGAGCGTTCAAGAACCCCAAGATCGAGATCGTGTGGAACACGGTCGTCGACGACCTGGTGGGCAGCATCCGGTTGGAAGGGGCAGTCGTGCACAACGTTGTCACCGGCGACGTGACCACGCTGCCCGTGACTGGTTTGTTCGTCGCCATCGGTCATCGCCCCAACACCGATCTGTTCAAGGGCGTCCTGCAGATGGGCGACAACGGCTACCTGATCACGCAGCCGGGCTCGACCTACACCGATGTCGAGGGTGTCTTCGCATGTGGCGACGTGCAGGACCACACCTATCGGCAAGCAGTCACCGCGGCCGGGTCGGGATGCATGGCGGCCATCGACGCCGAGCGCTGGTTGGAAGCTCAGAGTCATCGGTCACACGGGTAAACAGAGCGCGTCGACCTGGAATTGTTCCTCCGCTCGGCCGGTTGTACAGAGATAGCATCACGATCCCGACCGAAAGGACCCCCACGATGGCCGACGGCATCGTCACCCTCACAACTTCCAACTTCGACGAGCAAGTCACTGGCAGCGAAAAGCCTGTCATCGTTGACTTCTGGGCCGAATGGTGCGGGCCTTGCAAGATGATCGCCCCGATTCTGGCCGAGATAGCCGTCGAGCAACCGGGCGTCACCATCGCCAAGCTGAACGTCGACGAAAACCCCGACATCGCGATGCGGTTCAACGTCATGAGCATCCCGACCCTGCTCGTCTTCGACAAGGGTGAGGTGCGCAAGCGTGTTGTCGGCGCGAAAGGCAAAGGCCAACTCCTCGAGGAGCTGAACGAATTCCTGCCAACCTCCCGCTGACACCCGGTCAGCGCGGCGACGCCATCCGCGACCTCCAACGCCGCCTAAGTGCCGCCGGGTTTGCACCCGCCGCCCTGAGCGAGGCGGGTCTGTTCTGTGCAGCCACCGAGGCTGCAGTGCGGGCGTTCCAAAACAGCCGTGGCCTGCCGGACAACGGAATCTGTGATCACAAGACGTGGACGGCGTTGGTCGAGGCGTCGTGGAAATTCGGTGACCGCCATCTGTTTCTCACCGCGCCAAACATGCGGGGCGACGACATCGCCGAACTGCAGTCCCGCCTAGCCCGACTGGGGTTTGACTGCGGCCGGGTCGACGGCATCTTTGGACCGCGAACCGGACGGGCGCTGATCGACTTCCAGTCCAATTGCGGGATCCGCGCCGACGGCGTCTGCGGACCGACGACGGTGCGGGCGATCATGGTGGTCAGCACCCAAACCGGCGACGGCCCGGGCGTCGGAGCCGTCCGCGATCGCGAGCGACTCCGCATCGGCCTCGACTCGGTCGCCGACTGTCGGGTCGTGGTCGGTCAATTCGGAGGGTTGAGCGGACTGACCCGGGCGATCGCCGGCGAGCTGCGCCAACGGGGCGCGACGGTCATGTCGCTCGACGAACCCGACGCGGTAACTCAGGCCGCTGCCGCCAACCACTTCAGCGCCCATGCCTACGTCGGTTTCGAGGCGAAGGCCGATCCGGCGGCCATCGCGTACTTCTATCAAGTGCCTACGTACGAGTCGGCAGGAGGCCGCGCCCTCGCCGAGCTGATCATCGATCGACTCCGCAATGTTGCCGCTCTCCCTGGGGTTTCAGATCTGGAGCTGACCGCGTGTGGCCGGCGCTTGCCCGTTCTGCGCGAAACGCGCATGCCGGCGGTGTTATTGCAGATCGGTCCGGTGAGAGCGGCGACCGACGCAACGCCGCAATTGGCCGCTGCTGTCCTGCAAGCAATCGAGCTGTGGACGTTACGCACAGGTTGAGGCTTTTTCCACAAGGTTGTCCACCGGTGTGCGTAACGCTCAAGCGGAGGTTCCGCGCGAAATCCCACTCTGCGTCGACGAACTACTTTCGTTTGCCGCCACTCGCGGTCATTCGCCGATAAATCCTCTCGAGATCCTCAAGGTCAGCGAAGTCGACGACGACCTTGCCCTTGCCCGCACCGACGGAGATGCTGACCCGTGTGGACAAGTGCTCGGCGAGCAACTCCTCCAGCTCGAGCAATCCCGGTGGACGGAGTCGGGTCGAACCGGTCAGGCCAGCACCGTCGCTGACGCGACCGCCTGCCTTGTTCTTGGCCTTGGCGTTGTCGTTCTTGCCACCCGCTCCCCCACGATCGCGAACCGCGTCTTCGAGCATGCGCACCGACCACTGCTCGCTCACCGCGCGTCGTGCCAATTGCTCTTGGAACGCGCGGTCGGGTGTACCGAGCAACGCCTTCGCGTGTCCCGCGGTCAATCGCCCGTCGGCGAGCAGCGCCTGGATCGACGCCGGCAACGACATCAGTCGCAATGTGTTCGTGACCGCCGACCGACTCTTACCCACCCGAGCGGACACCTGTTCGTGAGTTAAGGTGAAGTCTTCGATCAATTGCTGATACGCCGCTGCTTCTTCGAGAGGCGTGAGGTCCTGGCGGTGCAAGTTCTCGATGAGCGCTCGCTCGATCGAACCGAGATCGTCGGTCTCGCGAATGATCGCGGGAATCACCGACAGGCCCGCACGGCTTGCGGCGCGCCACCGGCGTTCACCGGCGATCAGTTGAAACCCTTTTCCAACTTGCCTCACGAGCACCGGTTGCAGCACTCCGATGTGGCGGATGGAATCGGCAAGTTCAGCAAGCGTCCCCTCGTCGAAGTGAACGCGAGGCTGTAGTGGGTTGGGCACGATCGCCGAGACGGCGATCTCTTCTAGGCGCGGCTGATCACCGGCGACCACGCCGGTGGCGTCGCTAGGGATCAGTGCCCCAAGCCCCTTACCGAGACCGCTCAGGCGGGCCACCGCTCACCTCCTTGGCAACTGCGCGATACGACTGGGCACCGCGCGAACTCGGGTCGAAGGTGATGATCGACTGCCCAAAAGACGGAGCCTCCGAAAGCCGCACGGTGCGCGGCACGACGGTCTTGACGACCTTGTCGCCGAAGTGTTCGCGCACCTCGCTGACGACCTGATCGGCCAGCTTGGTACGGCCGTCGTACATCACACACACGATCGTGCTGATCTCCAATTCCGGGTTGAGATTTCGCTTCACGAGGTCGACGTTGCGCAGCAGTTGGCCGAGCCCTTCCAGCGCGTAGTACTCGCATTGAATGGGAACAAGAACCTCGCGGGCGGCATTGAGTCCGTTGACGGTGAGCAGGCCTAGCGAAGGTGGGCAGTCGATCAGTACGGAGTCGTAGTCGGCGACGACACCCTCGATGGCTCTTTTCAAGCGACTCTCGCGGCCGAACGCAGGAACCAGTTCGATCTCGGCGCCAGCGAGATCAAGGCTGGCGGGTGCAACGAACAGATTCTTTTGCGCCGAGGGCTCGACACAGTTTTCGAGCGGCAGCTCGTTCATGATCACGTTGTACATCGAGGATTCCAAGCCCCGATTGTCGATACCAAGACCGGTCGAGGCGTTCCCCTGCGGATCCAAGTCGACGATCAACGTGCGATAACCAAGCTCAGCGAGGCAGGCGCCGAGGTTCACCGTCGTCGTCGTCTTCCCAACGCCGCCCTTTTGGTTGGCAATCGCGATCACACGTGGCAGTGCACGGCGAGACTTTGCTGCTTTGGCCATCGAGACATGACTCCTGGGGGTGGATTTGGCCGAAGGTTAGCGGACTGCACGCGTTCCGGACCTGCAAACCGGT
>JANWKM010000053.1 GCA_025451395.1 Ilumatobacteraceae bacterium | reverse complement strand
TCGATCAGCGAACTTCCAGAGTGGCTGGGGCTACCGCGCAAGTAGGGATCAGGGCACCCAGATCTGGTGCGCTTCCACGATCTGCCCATGGCGGATCGTGAGAAGGAACGGGTACGGCACGTAGCGATAGTCAGCGGGTGCGTCGGCACTCGGTGGGTTGCCACCGATGAGCGATGCCAGCTCCGCGCCGGGCACCGAATAGTTCTGGCGATTCTCCGCCGCCACGGTGACCGAATCAAGATCGTCCCACAGGACCTGCAACGTGCCGTGTGGTTCCGCGATCATCTCGTACGCGTCGTCGGCGAATACTGCCTGCGAGAGATCGAACAGGACGAACGGCCGTCCCGAGCCGACCGCGGTCGCCTCCGCCCAATACTCACCGTCGGCCACTCGTGCAGTCAGCGTGCCGTCGGCAGCCACCGTCGACGGATCTATCGGCGCAGTTCGGTCCGGCACGGCTGGCACCGGTGCCCGGTCGTATGGCTGAACCTTTTCGACTCCATCGTCGGCACACGCGGTAAGTAACACAAGAACCACAACTAGTGCAATGGATCTCACAGGCGACGCAGTTTCATATTCGTCACTCGGTGATCGCGGCCCTTGAACAGCTGCAGCCCCGCGCGATTCTTAGTCGGCGCGATGTTCTCACGCAGGTTCTTCCCGTTGATCTCGCGCCAAATCAATTTCGCGGTCTCGGTGGCTTCTTCGCGCGACAGGTGCGCGTAATGCTGGAAGAAGCTGTCGGGTTCCTTGAACACCGTCTCGCATAACGTCAGAAAGCGTTGTACATAAAACTCCTCGATATCGCGCTCGTCGGCATCGATGTAGATCGAGAAGTCGAAATAATCGCTGACGAATTCGGTGGGCGGAGTGCCTTCGGTCGCACCGCCGACCTGCAACACGTTGAGGCCTTCAAGAATGACGATGTCGGGCTGGCGTACGATCACCGACTCGTTGAGCACGATGTCGTACACGATGTGGCTGTAGACGGGAGCGGTCGCCATCGGCGCCCCGCTCTTCAGGTCGCGCAGGAACTGCAGCAGTCGGCGGGTGTCGTAGCTCTCCGGAAAACCTTTGCGATTCATGATCCCGCGCTCTTCCAACACATGGTTGGGGTGCAGGAAACCGTCGGTGGTCACGAGGTCGACTTGCGGGTGGTCGGGCCACCGAGCGAGCAACGCCTGCAGAATGCGAGCGAACGTGCTCTTCCCGACGGCGACGCTGCCGGCAACACCGATGATGTAGGGCACCTTTGGTGCGCCGTTTCCGAGAAACAGCGCGGAGGCCGTATGCAGGTTCTGCGTGGCCGCAACGTAGAGGTTGAGGAGACGTGTCAACGGGAGATAGACGGTTGCGACCTCATCGAGGTCGATGCGCTCGTTGATACCGCGCAGCAATTCGAGATCGCCCTCGCTCAACGTCAACGGCGTTGCGGCGCGCAACTCGGCCCACTGCTCGCGGGTAAAAGTCAGATAGCGGCTGCCGTCAAGGTTCATCGCGGTCACAGTCGCAAACCCTACGCTGGCAGCGTGAACCAACAAACGCGCAAGCGGTTGGGCGCTTTCTACACACCGCCCGAGTTGGTGAACGCGATTGTTCGTGAGGCGGTCTTCGATGGTGCACTCTCGGTGCTCGACCCTGCCTGCGGTGATGGGCGCTTCCTCCGCGCCACCGGCCTAAACGAGCAAGTTGGCGTCGACCTCGATGCGGCCACCAGCTTCATTCACGACGACGCGCTCGCGCGCGAATGGGGCGACACCCAGTTCGACGTCGTCGTCGGCAATCCCCCGTTCCTGAATCAACTCGCCTCCTCGACGACCCGTGGTGGTCGTTCGCGCTTCGGCGGCGGACCATACGCTGACGCGGCGGCCGAATTTCTCATGCTGGCGATGCGGCTCTGTCGCCCCGGTGGTCGAGTCGGGTTAGTGCTGCCGCAATCGTTGCTGTCGACGCGCGATACGGCCTCGATTCGCGAAGCAGTCGATTCCATGGCCGCGCTGCGATGGATGTGGTGGTCGAACACGCGGATGTTCGACGCGAATGTGCGGGTATGGGCCGGCGTTTGGGAAGTTGGTGGCCAACAGAACGGTGTGCGGCGTGCGTATGGACCCGATTTCAGCGAGTTGCCGACCACGCCACGACCGGCAACGTGGTCGGGGTTACTGACCGACGCAGCACCCGCGCCGCACGCCGGCCCCGTACTCGGCGACATCGCAACATTCAGCGTCGACTTTCGCGAGCAGTACTACGGATTGATCGGCGCGGTTGGCGACAACGTCGACGGACCGCCGCTTGTGACGAGCGGACTCATCGAACCCGGACGCTGCCTTTGGGGTGAGCGCCCTGTCCGGTTCGCGAAGCAGCGGTACGCGGCACCGCGCGTTGCGGTCGATCGACTGTCACCTCGGCTACAACGATGGGCAGCGGCGCGGTTGGTCCCCAAGCTTCTGATCGCAAACCAAACGAGGGTGATCGAAGCGGTGCACGATCCACACGGTGAATGGTTGCCAAGCGTGCCGGTCATCACGGCAGTGTCGGACGACTGCGAAACGGTCCTGCGTGTGCTGAACAACAGAGCCGCCAACGAGTGGGTGCACCATCAGGCGGCAGGTAGCGGATTGGGCGCCGGAACGGTGCGGCTCAGCCCAACGCTGCTCGCCGGGATTCCGCTGCGCTGAAATTCGCCGACAGCCGACTCCAACGACGCGAGTTCACGAAGGCGCGCATCGTCATCCACATCAACTGGGCGCCCCACAAACCAGCGAGTCCCAGCCGTGGCCACAGCAGCGTGGCGCCGGCCAGCGGCAGAAACGCCACGATGTTGATCACGGCTTGGCGGCCGAGCCAGGTCATGTCGTGCGCACCGATCAGCGCACCGTCGAGCGCGAACGCGATCGCTCCCGGTATCTGCATCACGGCGAGCACCAGCAGAGCCCCGATCAAACGTGAGCGAACCGCCGGGTCGGAGGTGAACACATTGGGCAAGAAGGGCGTAGCCGCGAGCAAAAGCGCGCCGAGCGCGAGCGAGCACCACAACGACAACCGCACACTCGCGTGTCCGATTGCCTTCGCACCGGCGTGGTCACCAGACCCGAGTTCACCCGCGACGAGCGAATGCAATGGAATGGCCAACGCGTCGAGCACCAACGCCAGGAATATGAACAGCTGCAGCGCCACCTGATTGGCGGCAAGCGTCGGCGCGTCGAGGTACGCCGCGATCAACGTCGTGAGATTCCACACCGCGTACATCGCGATCGAGCGGATCGCCAAAGCGCGACCTTGCCGAAGCAGCGGTCGTGCACCCGCCCACGATGGTCGCGCGCGCGCGAGATGCCGATGCATCGAAAGCAAGAACACCGCGGCAGCCATGATCTGCGTGACGACGGTGCTCCACGCCGAGCCGGCAACACCCAAGTCGAGCCAGTAGACGGCGACAATCTCGAGTGTCAGGTTGACCACGTTGGCGACGACAACGATCCGCAACGGCGTGCGCAGGTTGTTGTATCCCCTTAGTACACCGTGGCCCAGCAAGGCGAAAAGGACAAACGGGATGCCAACAGCACTGATCGAGAGATACGTCGCGGCGTGATCGAGCACTTCACCACGTCCGCCGAGCAGCCAGCACACGGGTCGCGCGACAAAGAACAACATCATCGACGAAGGCACGCCTATCCCCAGCGAGAGCCACAACCCGTTCGTCGCGACGTGGCGCGCGTCCTCAACGCGGCCAGCGCCAACCGCAAACGCGATGTCAGGGGTGACGTACTCAAGGAACGACAGCAGCGAAATCACGTTGAGCAGGACGATGGAAGCAATCGCAACACCCGCCAACTGCGGCGTGCCGAGGCGCCCGACGATGGCAGTGTCGACCAGTATGTAGAGCGGCTCGACCGCCAACGTGCCCAGTGCTGGGACCGCAAGCCGAACGATCTTGCGATCGAGATCGTCGCGCATGATCCGCACGCCGCATGTTGCCACGCCTGTCCGACGGCAGAGTATGTGAGGTATCGTGTCGGCGGACTCGGGGGTCGTGGGGCATGTCGGATTTAGCTGAACCGTTTACAACTGAACCTTTTACGACTGATCGTCGGGCAGGCGACGCGCCACCGTTTTCGCCCGAGCCACATCCCGAGGGCTACAAGCCGTACGCACCGACGCGTGCGTCAATCCCCGATCGCTACTTCTTCGCACTCACCGTGATTCACGCCATGCGGTGCGCGACGGCGGCGGCCGCTCTGATCTCGGCGACTCGGACAGACGATGTGTTTTCGCTTGCCATCCTGCCGCTCATGCTGACCGGGTCGCATGGGTTGCTCGTGCTCGGCTGCCACCGTCAGCGGGCGTGGGCGAAGATCGGCAGCATCATTGTCGACATACAGGCGAGCTTGATCACGATCCTTGCCCTGATCGCGGTGTCGGAATACGAATTGAGCTGGTCGAGCATCGTGCAACAGGTCGTGCTTCCAGGGATCACAATCTGGCTCGCCTGCAAAGCGCGCGTCGACCGTCGCCGTGTCGTTAACTAAGGGTGTCGTTAACTAAGGGTGTCGTTAACTAAGGGTGTCGTTAACTAAGCGTATTCGCTAGATCAACGGTTCCAGTAGTTAACGACGCCACGGGGCCGACGGACTGGCTGCACCCGGAGCCGTCAGCACCTGCACTCCGTCGTCGGTAACAAGGCACGTGTGCTCGAACTGCGCAGTGCGCTTGCCGTCGGCCGTAACAGCGGTCCAATCGTCGTCGAACACCATGCGATGCTGCCAAGTCCCGATGGTGATCATCGGTTCGATCGTGAACGTCATTCCCGGCCGCATGATCATCGTCGCCCGCTCGTCGTAGTAATGCAGCACCTGTACATCGGTGTGGAACTGCTCGCCGATGCCATGACCGATGAACGCCCGCACAACACCAAGGTGGAGTTTCTTGGCGTGGTTCTCAATAGCCCGCCCAATGTCGCTGAGCGGGCGGCCGGGCACGACCGCTTCAATCCCGTGCCACATGCACTCTTCGGTCACCTTGACCAACTCGCGGCTGGCCGGATCGACATCGCCGACCAAGAACGTGGCGTTGGTGTCGCCGTGCACGCCACCGATATAAGCGGTGACATCGATGTTGATGATGTCGCCATCGGCCAACGGCCGGCTGTCGGGGATGCCGTGGCAGATCACTTCGTTGACGCTGGTACACACGCTCTTGGGATAGTGGTTGTAGTTGAGCGGACTCGGGTATGCGCCGCGCTCGATCGTCGCCTCGTGTACGAAGACGTCGATTTCGTCGGTGGTCACTCCGGGACGGGCCTTTTCGCCAGCAAGCCGAAGGATCTCGGCTGCAATCGCGCCGGCGTGGCGCATGCGCTCGATGATCTCGGGCGACTTCACCCGATCTTCTGCCCAACGATCGACCCGTCCGGTCGCGGCGTACGGCGGCCGTGCGATGTGTTCCGGCACCGAACGCGTCGGGCTGACGACACCCTGCAAGACGCGAC